>NZ_ADFQ01000058.1:0-30747 GCF_000177355.1 Prevotella amnii CRIS 21A-A | reverse complement strand
TAAGTAATTATGTCACAGCAAGAAAAAAAGATAGCTTTAGCTATGGATGCTCAGAATTTGTTAGATACTGAGATGCACGAAATTAAAGGTGGTTACGATTGCGAAACAGGATGTCGTCAATCGTGTTCCACATCATGTTCAAATAGTAGGTCTAAATAATTTAAACTTATCAAAATGTCACAAGAAGAAATGAAAATAGCATTAGTTTCAGATGCCCGAAATCTACTGGACTCTGAAATGCACGAAATTAAGGGTGGCTACGATTGTGAAACAGGATGCCGTCAATCGTGTTCCACATCATGTTCAAATAGTAGGTCTAAATAAATTAAACATTATCAAAATGTCAAAAGAAGAAATGAAAATGGCATTAGTTTCAGACGCCCAAAACCTCCTTGATTCTGAAATGCACGAAATCAAGGGAGGTTATGAATGTGAAACAGGATGTAAGGTTTCTTGTTCTGTTTCATGCAGTACTTCCAAATCTAGATAAAAAGATGCAACAAATCTTATTATAGGCGTGATGACATAACTCTTCACGCCTATTTAGTAATTAGGCATATGAAGATATTACTTAACCCCGCATATATTCTTAAACCTGATGGCGACAGTGTATTGTTATTAGGACGCACTGGCCTATATTCATTATCTGCAACTGCAAATCTTTCATTCACAGGTGTTATACATCCTCTTCATGCAATAATTCTCTCTTTCATAGATGGGAGCGACTATGAAAGTGTTGTTTCAAGAGTAATAAATTTTATACCTGTTGAGAGAAAATTTGTAGAATCATTTATTCTTAAGCTTATAGATAATCCAGATGATGTAGGATTTGTGTACGAAGGAGTAACTATCGGTTTCCCAAAAAATTTAATTATTTCTCGTTTTAGCTATAAGAATCCTTTCCATCGCTATAATCCATCAGATTTTATTATAGATCGATTTAACCTGAAATACCGTCGTCATAAAACAGTATCATTTATAACTTTAATGTTGAATAACATTTGTGCGACACAGTGTTATTATTGCTATGCAGACAAACGGCGTCCTACCAATTGCACTCTTCCACTTTCTAAAATTCTTGAACTTATTCAAGAAGCCAAAAGACTTAATGTTGTAAGCTTTGACTTAATTGGAGGAGAAGTGTTCTTGTATCCACATTGGAAAGAATTACTCTTTTCATTAGTAGAAAATGATTATTATCCTTTTGTCTCAACTAAAATACCTCTCTCTAAAGAAGACATAGATATATTTGCAACATATAATTTACCTTTACAATTCTCACTTGATAGCCTTATTTCTGAAACACTAGAGAAGACTCTTAAGGTTGGGAAAAATTACACAAACAAAGTAAAATCCATGCTCCTTTATATGGAAGAAAAAAAAATACCAGTAGCAATACATAGCGTTTTACATCAATGGAATGCTAACCTCAAGGATATGTCATCCTTGTTTGATTTTCTAAATGAAAGAAAGAATATATTATATTGGAAGCCTGATATTGGAAACGAATCTATCTATTCTTTACCAAAATATCGAGGAAAAGTAACCCCGCCAACAGACTCGCTAACAGAATTGTTCAATTACTTTAAGCATATATCTGTAGCATCTAAGATTGAGATTAAATATCAAGGTTTGGAAAGTCCCATCTCGGAAGTTGACAGTGCAAATGACCTCACTACGCAGGAAGAGAAAGTAAAATCTTTCCTTAACAGAGCATATTGTGCTGGGAATTTTTCTCAAATTTTTATACTCCCAGATGGAAAGGTAACTATTTGTGAAGAATTATATTGGCATCCACACTTTATTATAGGCGATGTTGAACGTCAATCTATTGACGAAATTTGGAATTCAGACAAAGCCCTGTCATTGTATCATGTCAAACAAAGTGCAATTTCTTCCAAAAGTAAATGCCATAGTTGTACTTTATTTGAAAGATGTAGGTCTGAAAAACAAATATGCTATAGGGATATTATTCGTAAAAATGGGTCTAAAAAATGGGATTTACCAGATGTAAATTGTCCTCTGCAATAAATTATGCGACTATTTAAAAAGAAATTTATTTATACAGCTCAGTTAGATGCTATGGATTGCGGTCCAGCTTGTCTGCAATCTATTGCACTATATTATGGTAAAAAATTAGACTTAGAGTATCTAAGAGATATAACATATATAACACGAGAGGGAGTTTCATTATTGGCAATAGCTAAAGCTGCAGAAAAAATTGGTTTTAAGACAAGAGGGGTAAAAATTAAATTAGACATCTTATCTAAGCAAGTTAAGTGTCCTTGTATTTTGTATTGGAGACAAGAACACTTTGTGGTATTATATGATATAAAAACAAGTAGAGGAAAACGTATATATAGAATTGCAGATCCTTCTGTTGGAAAAATAGATTTAGATGAAGAGTCTTTTTCAAAGGCATGGCTACAATCTTTTGAGCATTTTGAAGAATATGGTATTTGTTTATTACTAGAACCATCTATTTCATTCCATAAAAGTGATGAACGTAAAAAAAAAATAAGCGTTTCTTTTCTATTAACATATATCAAGCCCTACAGGCAATATTATTTACAACTACTAATTGGACTAATACTAGGAGGTGTCTTTCAAATTCTATTTCCATTTTTGACACAATCCATTGTTGATAAAGGAATTGGACATAGAGATATACAAGCTATTTATTTAATAATTATTGGATTTTTATGTTTTACAATATGTAATTCTATTATTTCGTATATCCGTAGTTCACTATTGCTCCACATAAGTTCAAGAATAAACATTTCTATCATTTCAGATTTCCTTTGTAAAATGCTGAGTCTTTCATTAGGCTTTTTTGATAAAAAATTTACGGGCGACCTTATTCAACGAATTAAAGATCACGATCGGATAGAGGCTTTTTTGGTGTCCAATCTTTTGGACATTTTATACAGTACAATGTCTATTATTGTATTTGGTACCATCCTTTTTATATTCAATAAATATATTTTCTTGATTTTCTTAACCGGCTCTACGGCATATATAGGATGGCTTTCTTTCTTTTTAAAGAGACGAAGAATTATTGATTACAAAAGGTTTATTGTTTCATCACAAAATCAAAGTAGTGTTTATCAATTGATAAATGGAGTTCAAGACATAAAACTCAATAATTGCGAAACTGAAAAAAGATGGGAATGGGAACGGATACAAATTAAGCTTTTCAAAATATCTATAGCAGGTCTTAGGCTAGAACAGCTACAAACCATTGGTGCTACACTATTAAACGACATAAAAAATATCGGTATTGTTTTTTTTTCTGCCTTTTTAGTTATAAAGGGTGAGCTAAGTGTGGGGGAGATGATGGCTATTCAATATATTAATGGTCAGTTAAATGGTCCGGTGTCAAGCGTAATCCAATTTATTCATTCATTACAAGATGCTAAAATATCTTTAGAACGGTTGGGAGAAATACATTTAAAAAAAATAGAAAACACCCCCGTTGTCAAACTTTATAAAGAAGAATTGTCTAATCAAAATATTTATATACACAATGTTTCATTTAGGTATAATGACCCATACTCCCCTATGATATTAGACAATATATCACTAAAGATTCCAGTTGGAAAAACGACTGCAATAGTTGGTGTCAGTGGAACGGGAAAAACAACTCTTTTAAAATTGATATTAGGTTTCTACCCCCCAGAGACTGGGGATATTTATGTAGGAACATCCAATTTAAAAGACATTGATTTATCGCGTTGGCGTTCTGTATGTGGAGTTGTCATGCAAAATGGCTATATTTTCAATGATACTATCTCAAATAATATATGTGTCAACCCAGATGAATTCGATGAAGACAGATTATATACGGTGTCAAAGATAACAAACATTTATGATTTTATAATTAATTTACCTTTAAAGTACGATACAAGGATAGGAGACGATGGAATTGGATTAAGCCAAGGACAAAGGCAAAGAATCTTAATAGCAAGAGCTATTTATAAAAATCCAAGCTATCTGTTTCTTGATGAAGCAACCAATTCTTTAGACACCAAAAACGAGAATGACATTGTCTCAAATCTGTCTACATATTTTATAAATAAAACCAAAATAATAATTGCACACCGTCTAAGTACTATTCGCAATGCAGATCAAATTGTATTGATAGAAGCGGGTAGAATAAAGGAGATTGGAACACATCGCGAACTTATTGCCCAAAAAGGGATTTATTATAATCTGGTAAACAAACAATTATGAGACAAATTAAGATGTATACCAAACGTTCTAAAGAATTCGATGAGGTTTTATCAAAGATTCCTTCTAAAAATATTCGTTATGGATTATTAGCAGTTTTCTTCGTGGTTCTATGCACTCTTATATCATCTTTTTTTATAAAATACTCTGAAACGCTTGAGGGACAAGTATATATAAAAAAAAGCCCCCAAAAAGATGTTAACACTATAGCAATTAGAGAGGAAGATTACTATAAGATTCATAATAATCAGTCCATTATTATTCAGTTAAATGCCTTCCCTTATTCACAATTTGGATATATTTATGGAAAAATATCTTTTAAAAAGAACTGTATCTACCACAAAGGTATTTACTATATTCCAATTTCCATTGAGATTCCGTATGCGATAAAAAGCAAAATGGTTTACTCAGAGTATAATGGAGTAGGTATTGTAACTATTGAAAAAACAAGTGTAGTAAACCATATAATATCTCGTTATTACCAAAGATAAAACAGAATTCAGTCACTAGTAACCAATGAAATCTTATAAAAATACCGAGTTGTAAATACCAACGAGGTTTCCCTCCAAAATACCCTCTCGTTATTTGTCTAAATGAATTTGAATTTATTTTCGAGCACCCAAAATTCCTGCAACTTTTTTATCTCACACCGCATCAAAATACCTACAAATAGTGATTAAAGAGATTTAGATAGCTGGACTCCTTTTGTTATTTTGGAGGGAAGGTGATTTTTACAGCTAAACAGAACTGAATTTGGAAAAACATTTTCCCTTGAAATTTATAATTCATCAGAATAGAATATCTACAAAATTTCGACCTATAGCTCATTTTGCAGGCTGAAAAGTGTCATGCCATTCGATATTTACACATGTTTCGCCCATTCAAGATACCTTCAGCACTAAATTGACGATTCAAATTGCTCAATAGCTCATTTTGCAGGCTGAGACATAGGTGTCTTTCCGATGTATACTAACTTTATGGGCATTTAAGTTGCCTAAAAATTCAAAGTTAGTATGTTCAAAATGAGATGTCGTGCGTGTGGTAGTACGCACACGAAAAAGAATGGTGTTCGCAAAGGTGTACAACTGTATAAATGTCAGGATTGCGGCTATCAGTTTCGCTCCGGTTTCCAAGTGAGCGATGATGAATTGTGGACTGCTTATCAACAACAGAAGCAGACGATCAATGAACTATCGGTACGCTTCAGAATAAGCCTCTCTACGGTCAAGCGTAGGTTGCATGACATCAAGTGTGAGTGGGTGCAACCTCCACTAAACGGAAGTGGTTTTGTCCATCTGGACGTAACGTATTGGGGTCGAAACTTCGGTGTGCTGCTCGCATTGGATACGGAGAGCGGAAAACCTCTCTATCTGTCCTTTGTAAAGAGCGAGACAGTGAAGGACTATGAAGACGCAGTCGTCAGTATTGAGACGCGTGGATATGTCATACACGGTCTAATTATTGATGGGAAAAAGAGCCTCTTCAAGTCTTTCTCTGAGTACCATGTACAGATGTGCCAGTTCCACATGAAGCAGATTGTCAGAAGGTATCTTACGCAGAATCCGAGAATGCTGGCCAGCCGGGATTTAAAGGCTCTCGTGGACAGGCTGCATCAAATCCACGAGGCTGATTTCAGGAGCGAATATCAAGCATGGAAGGAAAAGTGGAAGGGTACGATAGAACACCGCAGTCTGCACAAGGACGGCAGGCTGCATTATACGCACCGACGGTTGAGGTCAGCCATGAACAGCCTTGACTTCTACTTGCCTTATCTTTTTACCTGTCAGCGGGAAGAATGCTGGGGAATGCCCAATACTAACAACAAGATTGAGGGGACATTCATTGACCTGAAGAAAAACTTGAACAATCATAGCGGACTTACACAAGAGAATCGCAAAAGGTTCATCAATGGGTTTTTCTTGGCATTGATAGAAACTCAAAGTATGAAAAAGCAGGAACCACACCCATAATGGATCCTGCTTATACTTGTCGTTTTATACAATCCTATTCCTCATGGAGTTGCTCCCCAGCAGAGCTCCATTATGCTTCAGACTGCATGGCAAAGGTATATAAACTCTTTGAATATTCTGAATAAAGCCAGCCTGCAATTTGAGCTATTGAACACCTAATACAAAAAACAGCCTGCAAAATGAGCTATACGCCAAAATTTCACTTTTCTTCTAAGAAAAAATGTAATTAGTTGATAATAACATATATGGAGCATTGCCTGAACAAAACTTAACGAAAGCTTTAGAAAGAGCATTAAGAATCGTTCTCTAATTTTCCTTCATCAAGTGCCTTAAAACGGGGCTATTTTTGAGTCTTTCGATCTCGCTACTTACAAGAGTTAAGACCTCTTGTTTAATTGATTTGTAGTAGGTTTCGACGGTCTCTTTGAGATTATCGGAGCCATCTTCATTTGTAAAGTCTGCGATTGTTGGGATTGGCTGATAGGCTTTCATCTCTGCGGAAACCTTTGCAGAGTCCACAACTATCTCTGCATGGAAAATTTTCTGGTCAATACGCTCATCAAAATTGTCGGCCACAGCACCGACAAACATTCCCTGTGTGAGATTGCTGATTTTGCTTACAGGGATAAGGCTGTCCATCTGTGTGGAGATAGAGGTGGATTTGTCGTTTCGATTGATGGTCATGGACTGTCGTTGCTGAAGTACCTTACCAAACCGTTCGGAAAGCGTCTTAGCCGTCTCACCTACTACCTGCCCTGAAAAAACATTTCCCACCGTATTTTGAATCACCTTGCTTTCTTTGTCTCCATAGTCACGGGTTAGCTGCGAAAAGTCCTGAAAACCCAGACACACTGCTACTTTATTACTTCGTGCAGTGGCAATCAGATTGTCCAAGCCACGGAAGTAGATTGTCGGCAACTCGTCGATAATCACTGAGGATTTGAGTTGCTTCTTCTTGTTAATGAGCTTCACGATACGGCTGTTATACAATCCTAGTGCCGCCGAATAGATATTCTGACGGTCGGGATTGTTCCCCACAACAAGCACTTTCGGCTCATTGGGATTGTTGATGTCGAGCGAAAAATCATCGCCCGTCATTACCCAATAGAGAGCAGGTGAAATCATACGAGATAGCGGTATCTTGGCACTGGCTATCTGTCCCTGCAACTGGTCCTGTGCTCCGCCTTCCCAAGCATCCATAAAGGGTGAAAGGTAGTTGGCAAGTTCATCGTAGGAGGTGAGTATCGGGAATATCTGTGCGTAGGGACGGTTCAGGAACTCAATGGCATGAGGAAAAGTACAATACTTTCCGTTCTCATAGATTTTCAGAAACCAAATGATGGCTGCCAGCAGGATAATTGGCGACTCCACAAAGAAATCTCCCTGCTTCTGAATCCACGAGCGGTTCAAGTTGAGCATGATGGTGTAGGCACTCTCGTAGGCGTCCGAAATATCCGTCATAAAGGCAGGATTGATAGGATTACAGCGGTGCGATTTGCGTGGGTCATCGAAGTTAATCACGAAGAACTGCGGTTTTACCTTGTAAGCGTCCAAATGATGAAGCAGGTGATTGTAGGCTATCTCTGAAAGGTCTGGGAACTTGTAGTCGTAGATATACATGGCAAAGCCTTTTTCTATCTGCTGCTTGATGTAGTTGTTCACAATGGCGTAGGACTTACCCGAACCCGGTGTACCGAGCACCATTGAGGCACGGAACGGATTGACTACGTTAATCCAACCCTTGTTCCACTTCTTCTTATAGTAGAAGCGTGTAGGAAGATTGACAGAGTATTCATTCTCCATCAACCGAGTTTCCTGCATAAAACTCTCATTCTCAGTATTAAACACATCGTCCATCAGGTTGTTTTTGAGTAGTCGGCTCATCCATACGCCACCCATCAGCAGACAGATATAGCCAACGGACAGCGTAAATATATAGAGGGAAGCTACCCCGATCTTGCCGATGGACAATACCAACAGCCACCAGTTGAGAAAGAAGAATACAAAGCCAAAGAAAAGCACCGTCCAAATCTTTGGCCATGTGATTTTCTCCTCTTTCACGCCTTTTGTCCCAAGGCAGGACAAAGCAAGGAAAACCACACAAAAGAGTTTTGTCCAGAGGATAGACGAGAATAATCCCGTTGTACGCTGGAAGTTCATCAATATCTTGTTGATGATACCGAGCGTAAAGTGCCACTCTTGAAATGCCTCGTAACAGAACCAATAACAGTTAACGAGGAGGAATATCACCGATATGCCTCGCATAAAGTCCATGACCTTACCCAATGCCCTTAAATCGTCTTCTTGTGCCATAATGCTATTTTATTGTTGTTAGAAAATCCTTTGAATGTTATTTGAACGTGTACTTAACGTTTCCTGCGTTTAAGTTTTACCTTACTTTGCTTACGGAGTTTGCGTTGCCATGCCGCTTCTTTCCAATCATCATTGCCCGATGAAGAGAAGGATTCTCCCACCATATCGTCGACTAGTTCATCGACAAGGTTGTCGCCTTCCTGCTCATCAGACTGTATTGTCTGCATCTGTTGCTGTAAGGTGGTATCAATCTTTCCATAAAGCGATTCATCCAAGAATGGATTGTGTGCTGGATTAGATAGATATGCGTTGAATACATTGGCAGCATATCCTTTACCCAATCGGGAACCATTGAGCGCAATGCCTTCTTTGTCATCAATGAACGTAATACCATAGATGCGTCCATTATCATTCTTTCGGATTACCACTCGCAAGTCTTGTTCCTCCAATCTTTGTCGGAGTTCTTCCTCCGTCTGGGGAGAAGTACGCATTACTTCTAATACCTTTCTTCTGATGGTTGGTATCAATGGCTTAACTATCTGCTTCGATTTCAGCATCTTGTTCTGAACGGCAGCATAGCCCACACCTCTACCAATGTCCGAGGCGTGAATGGGCGTGCTCACCTTATTGCCCTTGTCATCGGTAGGCACATAGACCAGTCCGTCATATCGCTTTCCTCGATACTCCGTTTTAACCTCCTCTACCGCAAGGTTGTATTTATGCAGAACGGCATTTAGTTCACCTAAGGAGCAGAATGTATAATGCTTCATCGCAGAACGAACAGTATTTGCCACTTGTTCCTTGATATTTCCTTGCGTAGTATCGACCTTTGGCGTTTCTGTTGTTGTTCTATCACTGACCTTTGAACTTGGAATGAGGTTATATTTCTTTTCCAGAGCATCAGTAATCTGCTTGCTCCTTCGCTTTTCAAACTTGTCGTTGATTTTCTTTCCCTCACCATCTATCCGAAGCGACACAATGTGGATATGCTCACGGGCGATGTCGTTGTGCTTGAACACGATGTAGGGTTGTTTTCCGTAGCCGAGTGCTTCCATATACTCCTTGGCAATCTGCGCAAGAAGTTCATCAGAGAGTTTCTCGTCCGGGTGCGGATTGAGCGAACAGTGGAACACCGCTTTCTTTGTTCGGCATTTCTTCGGTATCAATGCCTCCATGTCGGCAATCACGTCCTCCATCGTATAACGTCCCTCTCCGTCCTGATACAACTCAGCGGCAAGGAGAATGCTTGCTTCCTCTTTCTCTACCTTTTTGAAGTTATAGCCGAGTGCTCCTCCAAGGTTCTCCGTTGCAGAAATCTTGGCAATCATCTTTTGCGGTAGTCAATGGTTAAACGGATAGCCTGTTCTTGCAAAGCTACGATTTGAGCCGACAGTTTCTCCAACTTTTCAAGCAGAATCTGTGTGGTCTTGACCGAATGATAGCTGTTAATGGCACGCACGGTCTGGTTATACAGCACGCCAATTTTATGGATTTGTGCCGTCAGTTCGGAGAGTTTACGGTAGTATTCCACGGCGGATTTGTCCACCGTAATCACCTTGAAACTCTCTCCAAGAATACGTCCACGCACGAAATCCGACTTGGTTTCCGCACCTGATTTATGGAACAAATCAATCGCCCGTTGCTGGTCTTTGGGTTTGGGAAGACGGGTATCCCATCTGTCCCATCGTTCTATCTTGTCATTCATTATCTTTCCTTTTTGTAATTACGACTTTGGAGTAATTTAATTCCCCTTTGGGGCAAGGGTCTTTGTCGGCAAAAACGGAGTTTGTCGGACAAAGACACACCTTGCCAATATCAAGAGATGATGCAATAGAAGTATCCACCTTTCAGGGTGTCCGCTTCGGGGAGATTAGCTCCATGTTCTCTATCTGCCTGCAAAGTTACGGCAGATTTTCAAATATCTCATTATCAATGATATTCACTCTTTTTCCTTGCATTTCCCTGTACTTCACAGGTAGTTGAAACTTAGGATAAAACCTTGTTATTTTGCAAGCAGATTCAGTTGAAAGACAGCTTGAAACCTATATAGATGAAGAGTCCAAAATAATGATTTCAACTTCAAAAATCTCAATCAATAAAGGTTTGAACTGCGGATGGTTTTATGTTTTTGAGCTGAGTCAAAATTGAGTTGGGTCAAAACCAGACTTTTAGGTCGAGTCAAAAATATGGTTTCAACAACAAATATGACATGACTTGTCAGTCAAGATATACATCAACTTATAACATAAGTAACAACCGATTATGAATATGGAAAAGAAAAAAAACAATCCCATCTATCTGGGCTTCGCCTCGCAGAAAGGCGGAGTTGGCAAAAGCAGCCTTGCCGAAGTGCTGGCTTCCATACTATATTACGAGAAGAACATCTCCCTTGCCGTCGTGGATTGCGACGGTACGCAGGAATCTTTCTACAAACTCCGCGAACGCGACAGAGACCTCATCGAGTCCTCACCCGAACTGGGCAGGGAACTTCACGAGCGCCTGTCCCGCTACGGCAAGAAATCGTATCATATCATCAGAAGCAAACCGGAAAGAGCCGTTTCCGATGTCATGAAATACTTTCGTAAAATGAAGACGGCACCGCAACTGATTATCTTTGACTTTCCTGGTCATGCCCTTACCAGTGCCATGATGGATTTGTCCATTACTATGGACTACATCATCTCACCTATAGAAGCCGACCCACAGTCGCTGGCATCGAGTTTTGCATACGCCAAGACAATCAGGGACTTGGGTATCGGATTTGAAGGCTCACGCATTCAGGACTTCTTTCTGCTTTGGAACAAAATCAACCGCAGTGCCAGTACCACGGTCATTGACCTGTTCAGTCAGAATGCTGAGGAACAGGGACTGCCGATTTTCGATACTCGTATCTACAACTCCGTCCGATTCAGCAGGGAATTAGCACAAGGGGGTGTCAAAGGTGTATTCCGCTGTTCCTACCTGCCCCCTGCACCGGCTCTCCGCCCTCAGACTGGAGTGGATGAGTGGGTAAAGGAGGTCATGAAGAAACTCAACCTGAAAACTGAGAACGGCGTATGAAATCACTGAAAGAGCAACGTGAAAAGCTGCTTCAAGCGAAATTGGAGGAGATGGCAGACATAGGTGTCAAGAAGCGCACAGAGGAGAACACACCAGACTTTGACGACCCCATTGATTTGGATGATGATTCAGACTCTGTGGAAGAAGATGCAAGTGCCTCTCTTTCTAACATTGACGAACAGGAGGAAATACCGGAAGAAACTTCGTTTAATGGCAGCAATGCCAAAACAGCGCACCCTTCGAAAAGAAAGAGAAATGCCAGAACGAAGGATTCTTCCCCAGCAATGGACTTTCCTGAATACGAACAGCGATTTCTGACGGGTGTCCGCAACGGGCGCAACAAGTCTGGCTTCAGTATCCATACTGAGATACTCCAGATACTGCGTGATGTGCTGAACGACATCAGATCGGAGGCTTCTATCACGGGGTATATTGAGAATATCCTTCTCGATCATTTGAAAACGTATCAGGATTTGTTGAACCATACCGCCTCACAACGCAGGCGTGATAAAACCATAGACTTATGATAATCAATTTATTGTTAGGCGTATTGCTTTTGCTGGGTATAGTGTGGATAACTCTCGGCATCGCATACTTTTGGAGGTTATTTCAAGAATTGGCAGCCCAATCAGGGAAGAATACACCGAAACAGAAAGGAAACGGGCATGGCACAAGTCTCAACACATCCGTTTCCCAAGAGCAGATTGACAATGCACGTCACGTTTTGGTGGGCAAGAGTAAATCTTTCGTTTCCCCGTCTATCTCCGAAATTCCCGCTGCTTCCTCTTCTGAGAATCCTGATGAAAAACCTAATACTTTTGCAGAGAAAAACTCATCTGTGTCCGAAGAAACAAAAGAAGCGGGAAATACAGAAGAGGACAATGAAATGCAGGTTGACTATACGATGGACGAATCTGACGAAGAAACTATCATCCGTGAGGAACTGCAGATTGCAGACGATTCCTTACCCGAAGTCTCACCATCGGCCATTCTTACAAGAGATTTATATCGTGTAAACGGCTGGCATAGGAATGACGATGAACTTGATAAGGAAGATGAAGACAAGGTGCAGGACACGTTGCAAAGCATACGGGGCACACAGCTTATGGACTATATCAAGGAGGCAACGCTCAAGCAAGAGAAAGACCATCAAAAGCTGCTTGCTGCCATTCGCAAGGCGGAAGAACTGGACTTAGAGGAAAGTAATATAAACTCTTCTTCTGACTTTGAAACGGACTCAAACGTAGAGAGCAGCAACAGCGATGTTTCGGAAGAAGCCGAACTTCCACTGTCATATTATTTGTAAAACCAATGTTCATATTGTAGAAGTGTAAAGTGATGCGGGGGTGGCTCAAAAGTAAAACAATCTGCCAATATCTGTCATACGATAAAACCGAGCTACCCCTTGCCACTTTCACCAAAATGAAAATAATTTGTTTAACAACTTAAAATAAAAACAGCAATGAACAACAAAAAGAAAATCACAATGCTGCTCCTGATGGCAATGACCATCGCAGGAGCGTACGCACAAGGCAACGGTATGGCGGGTATCAACGAAGCCACCAAAATGGTAACATCCTACTTTGACCCGGGTACAAAACTTATCTATGCCATCGGCGCCGTGGTGGGCTTGATAGGAGGAATAAAAGTCTATAACAAGTTCTCTAGTGGCGACCCCGATACGAGCAAGACCGCTGCCTCTTGGTTCGGTGCGTGTATCTTCCTCATTGTGGCTGCCACTATCTTGAGAAGTTTCTTCTTGTAAGGCGATGGCAGCATTTGAAATCAACAAAGGTGTAGGCCGGACGGTAGAGTTCAAGGGCTTGAAGGCACAGTACCTCTTCCTCTTTGCAGGAGGGCTGCTGGCAGTCTTCATTCTCGTTGTCGTGCTCTATCTCTGCGGAGTCAGCCAAGTAGCCTGTCTTGTCATAGGTGTAGTGGGTGCCAGCCTTGTGGTATGGCAAACGTTCACCATGAATAGAAAGTACGGGCAATATGGGCTGATGAAGAAAGGAGCAGTGCGTATGCACCCACGCTACCTTTTGAACCGCCGTACGGTCTATCACCTTATCCGTAACCTTCAACTCAAATGAAAGAAGCAATGAGAAACATCAGTAAGATAACTACCTTGGAATCAAAGTTTCCCCTGCTCTCCGTCGAGCAGGGCTGCATGGTGAGCAAGGACGCAGACATCACGGTTGCTTTCCGTGTGGAGCTGCCCGAACTCTTTACCGTCACCTCTACAGAATACGAAGCAATGCACTCTGCCTGGCATAAGGCAATCAAGGTACTACCCAATTACAGCATCGTACACAAGCAGGACTGGTTCATCAAAGAGGACTATCAAGGAAAGCTCTCCGATGGTGGATTGAGCTTCCTTGCCCGTTCCTCAGAACGGCACTTCAACGAGCGTCCGTATCTCCACCACTCAGTCTATCTATTCCTTACCAAGACCAACAAGCAGCGTATGGCACAGCAGAGCAACTTCTCTTCGCTCTGCCGTGGACACCTATTGCCCAAAGAGATTACCAACAAGGACGAAGTGATGAAGTTCATGGAAGCCGTCGATCAGTTCGAGCGTATCATCAACGATACCGAGCAGCTAAGGATTGTCCGCATGACAGAAGAGGAATTGATAGGTACAAAGGAAAAAGGCGGTCTCTTGGATCGTTATTTCTCCCTCTCGGAAGAAGGACACGCCTCGTTGGAGGACATCCGCTTGGGCACAGACCTTGTGCGTGTGGGCGACAATATGCTTTGTCTGCATACACTCTCCGACACGGACGACCTGCCCACGAGTGTGAGTACAGACAGCCGATACGAGCGATTATCCACTGACCGAAGTGACTGCCGTCTTTCCTTTGCCTCGCCTGTGGGGCTGATGCTCCCCTGCAATCATATCTATAACCAGTACCTCTTTATCGAGGATAGCGATGCCAACTTGGAACGATTCGAGAAGCAGGCAAGGAACATGCACTCGCTGGCACGCTACAGCCGTAGTAACCAAATCAACGAGGAATGGATACAGGAGTATCTCAATATCGCCCACTCACAGGGACTGACCTCCATCCGTGCCCATTTCAATGTATTGGCATGGAGTAGCGATAAGGAAGAACTTCGCCAGATTAAGAATGACGTGGGCTCTGCACTTGCTCTTATGGAATGCCACCCACGCCACAATACTATTGATGCGGCAACGCTCTACTGGGCAGGCATTCCCGGCAATGCCGCAGACTTTCCCGCAGAAGAGTCATTCTATACTTTTATCGAGCCTGCCCTCTGCTTCTTTACGGCAGAGACGAACTATAAGGACTCGCTCTCACCCTTTGGTATCAAGATGGCAGACCGCCTTTCGGGAAAGCCTGTTCATCTGGATATCTCAGATTTACCGATGAAAAAGGGAGTCATCACCAACCGTAACAAGTTTATCTTGGGACCTTCGGGCAGTGGCAAGTCTTTCTTTACCAACCACATGGTACGCCAGTATTACGAGCAGGGAGCGCACGTCCTCTTGGTCGATACGGGTAACTCCTATCAAGGCTTGTGTGAACTTATCCACCGCAAGACCAAGGGCGAGGACGGCGTGTATTTCACCTATACCAATGAAAGTCCGATATCCTTCAACCCTTTCTATACGGATGATTACTTCTTCGATGTGGAGAAGCGGGAGAGTATCTGTACGCTGCTGCTTACACTTTGGAAGAGTGCAGATGAGCATATCACAAAGACCGAGGCAGGCGAACTTGGTTCTGCCGTAAACTCCTATATCGAGCTGATATGTGCTGACCATAGCGTTACGCCCTGTTTTAATACTTTCTATGAGTATCTGCGGGACGTGTACCGCAAGGATATGGAAAAGCGTGATATCAAGGTAACACTCTCGGACTTCAATATCAACAATCTCCTTACGACATTGAAGCAATACTATAAAGGCGGTCGTTATGATTTCCTGCTGAACTCGGACAAGAACATCGACCTACTCTCTAAACGCTTCATCGTCTTTGAAATTGACCAAGTGAAGGACAACAAAGATCTCTTTCCTGTGGTAACGATTATCATCATGGAAGCCTTCATCAACAAGATGCGCCGATTAAAGGGTATCCGCAAGATGATACTCATTGAGGAAGCGTGGAAAGCCATTGCTTCGGCAAACATGGCGGACTACATCAAGTATTTGTATAAGACCGTCAGAAAGTATTTCGGGGAAGCCATTGTCGTAACGCAGGAGGTGGACGACATCATCCAGTCGCCTATAGTCAAGGAAAGTATTATCAACAACTCAGACTGCAAGATACTGCTTGACCAGCGCAAGTACATGACCAAGTTTGACGGTATACAGGCGATGCTCGGTCTTTCGGAAAAGGAAAAGAGCCAGATACTCTCCATTAACGAGAACAATGACCCGAACCGACTCTACAAGGAGGTGTGGATAGGGCTGGGCGGTATGCAGAGTGCCGTCTATGCCACGGAAGTGAGCATGGAGGAATACCTGACCTACACCACGGAGGAAACCGAGAAGGTGGAGGTGATGAACAGGGCGGCACAGCTTGGTGGGGATATCGAAACGGCTATCCGTCAGCTTGCCATAGAGAAAAGAAGCAATAAAAAGAAATAAGTAATAAATCATCAAAACTATAGCAACAATGAAAAAGTACATTTTCATGGCTCTCTTAGGATTGAGCCTTTCTGTTCCCAAAGCCTACGCACAGTGGGTAGTAACCGACCCTGGCAATTTTGCCGGCAACATCGTCAATTCGGTCAAGGAGATTGCAACAGCTTCGAAGACGGTGAAGAACACCCTTGACGGTTTTAAGGAAGTGGAGAAACTATACAACGACACCAAGAAGTATTATGATGCCCTAAAGAAGGTGAATAACCTCATTGGGGATGCCTATAAGGTCAAGGAGTGTATCCTAATGGTGGGCGACATCTCTGAGATTTACGTCACCTCGTATAAGAAGATGCTCTTGGACAAGAACTTCCGCCCTTCAGAACTCGCTGCGATGGCTTCGGGCTATGCCAAACTTCTGGAGCAGAGCGGTGAGAGTCTCAAAGAACTAAAGTCCATCGTCAAGAGTAATGTCTTCTCGATGAACGACCACGAACGAATGCAGGCAATTGACCGTATTTATACCACGCTGAGAGAAAACCGCTCGCTTGTCTCATACTATACAAGAAAAAACATCTCCGTAAGCTATGTGCGTGCAAGGGAGAAGAACAACCTTGCCTCTGTTAAGGCACTCTATGGTAATACGGCAAGCAGGTATTGGTAAATCCACAGACAAAAAAAGAACTTGAAAGAACTTTCATAAAAAAAACTTTTGCTTATGGATTTTGCCAGTTTACACGAGCTGCTACGCTCCACCTATGACGAGATGATGCCGCTCTGTGCCCAGATGACAGGTATTGCCAAGGGCATTGCGGGCTTGGGAGCGCTCTTTTATATTGCCCTTCGGGTGTGGGCTTCCATTGCCCGTGCCGAGGCAATCGATGTGTTTCCACTGCTCCGCCCCTTTGTCTTGGGCTTCTGCATCATGTTCTTCCCGACAGTCGTACTGGGTACGATGAATGCCGTTCTCTCGCCCGTAGTGCAGGGAACGGAGATGATAGTACACCAGCAGGAGGGGAACCTTGCCGAGCTTACAGCCAAGCGGGACAAGTTGCAAGAGGAAGCCTACCTTAGGAATCCAGAAACAGCCTACCTTGTCTCCAACGAGAAGTTCGATGAGAAGATAGAGGAAATGGGCATCATCGGTCCGGAGGATGCCGTGACGATAGCGGGTATGTATGCCGAGCGTGCTGCCTATCAGACCAAGCAATGGATTATGAAGATGGTACACGACCTTTTAGAACTTCTGTTCCATGCTGCAGGACTTATCATCGACACACTACGCACCTTCATACTCATCGTCCTTGCCATTCTCGGTCCGATAGTCTTCGGTATTGCCGTATGGGATGGTCTTGCAGGCTCACTTACGGCATGGTTCTCACGCTATATCTCTGTCTACCTGTGGCTGCCTGTCAGCTCTATTCTTACGGCACTGCTAACGAAAATACAGGTGCTGATGATGCAGAAAGACATCGATGCGCTCAGCGACCCTAACTACCTGCCTGATTCGGGGACGTGGTACTACATCGTCTTCTTCCTCATCGGTATTGTGGGCTACTTCTGTGTACCTACCGTGGCTGGCTGGATTATCGAAGCTGGAGGTGGTATCGGCTCTTACGGTCGTAATGTTAACCAGACAGCACAGCATGGTGCGCAAGGCGCATATACTGGTGGCAAGGCTGCTATGGCTGGCGCAGGTGCTGCTGTGGGAAATGTCGGTGGACGCATCAAGGGAGCGCTGCTTAAAGGAAAATAGAAATGGAGCAACTATGCTTAATTAATCAACAGGTATAAAAGAAAAAAATGGAATTCAAATCACTTAATAATATCGAGACCTCCTTCAGACAGATACGGCTCTATGCCTTTGTCTTTGCCATCGTATGTGTGGCAGTGAGCGTCTATGCCCTCTATGCCTCGTACAGCTTCGCCAAGGAGCAGCGGGAGAAAATCTATGTGCTTGACCAGGGAAAGTCACTCATGCTTGCCCTTAGTCAGGATGCAAGTCGTAACCGTCCCGTAGAGGCAAGAGAACACGTGCGTCGTTTCCATGAGCTCTTCTTCACCATTGCGCCCGACAAGGACGCCATTGAGAAGAATATGGAACGTGCCTTCGTTCTGTGTGACAAGTCGGCTTTCAACTATTACAAAGACTTGGCAGAGAAGGGGTATTATAACCGTGCCATATCGGGTAATGTCAATCAGCGCATAGAGGTGGACTCTATCCACTGCAACTTTAATACTTACCCTTATGCCGTAACGACTTATGCACGGGAGTTTATCGTCCGTCAGAGTAATGTTACAGAGCGTAGTCTCATAACAACCTGCACGCTGCAGAACTCAGTCCGTTCGGATAACAACCCACAAGGTTTCCTGATGGAGAACTTCCTCGTTAAGGAGAACAGAGACATACAGACCTATAAACGATAAGGCTATGGCAAGGAAAAGAAACTTTTTACTCTCACGTCAATATCTGCGCTTTCACCTATGGCTCCGCCATCGTTGTGAAAGGCTCACGATAAGGCAGCGTAAGGGAATCGTCTATGGGCTGAGTTTCATCTATCTGCTCTGCTCGCTTTGGATGATAGCGCAGTTTTTCCTTCCTCCAAAGAAGGAAAAACTACCCATCCCCACGGGAAAGCTGACGGACAGTCCGATACAGACGGACAGTACTTTACAAGAGTCACACGGTAATTTTTACCTACAACATCATCAAACAATCAAAGAAAATGGATAATAAACAGAAAGAACAAATGAAGAAAGGCTTAGTCTTCGGAGGACTGGGACTGCTGTTTGCCCTCTCGATGTGGTTTATCTTCGCACCTTCGGGCAAGGATAAGACCGCTGCGGAGCAGGGACTCAATGACAGCATCCCGCAGGCAACGACGGAAAAGCTCACCGAAAACAAGCTCAAAGCCTACGAATTAGGTGATAAGGCACACGAGGAGGAACAGACCCGCGAGGAGATGGGCAGACTATCGGACTATTTTGCACAGAACACTGCTCCATCTGAGGAGCAGCGTGCAGAGACAGCTGCTTCTACGGCAAAGATAGAAAACTCCATGCATCGCTATGAGGAGAATAATCGGCTCTTGAACTCCTTTTACGCTCCCGACCCACACGAGCAGGAACGTGAGGCTTTGCGTTCGGAGATAGACAACCTCAAAAAAGAGCTATCCCAAAAGGATAGTAGGGAGGACAATGAAGAGAAACGACAGCTTGCTCTGATGGAAAAGAGCTATCAGATGGCAGCGAAGTATCTCCCTAAAGCATCAACTCCACCTACCTTCAATAATAGTCTGACGGCAGGAAAGGAGAAGACGGAAGACACTGAAGGTGGCTCTGAAGCCGCTAAGGGCAAGACCATGCAGAATGAAAAGCCTGCAATGGAGGTGCTGCCGGAGCGTAGGCAGTTAGTATCTTCACTTGACCAACCTATGAGCGATGTGTATTTTATGGAGGAATACGGCAAAAAGGCTCGCAACTTGGGTTTCCATTCGCTAACAAGTACGGCTGCACCCACGATGCGCAACACGCTCAAAGTGGTGGTGGACAGAACGACCACGCTCAAGGAGGGCGACAATGTGGTGCTTCGTCTGCTTGAAAGTGCCAAGGTGCAGGGACTGCGCATTCCACGTCAAAGCCGACTCATAGCCATTGCTAAGATTGAGGGCAACCGTATGCACCTGCTCATTAAGAGTATTGAGGTTGGTGGGCATATCATAGCCGTCAAGCTCTCGGCATACGACACAGACGGACAGGAGGGTGTGTATATACCTGGTTCGGAGGACATCAATGCACTTAAAGAAGTCGGGGCGAATATCGGCGGTTCTATGGGGACCTCCTTTACCTTCGCTTCCTCTGCTAAGGACCAGATTATCTCCGAGGCAGCTCGTGGGGTGATGCAGGGAGCAAGTCAGCTGCTTCAGAAGAAGCTGCGCACCATCAAGGTAACACTCAAAGGTGGCTACCGCCTTTTCTTGGTTCAGTCCAAATGAAACAATCGAAAATGATAAGTAAAAAATAACATCAAATCAATAGCAACAATGAAGAAAATTATTTTATCAATGGCTATGCTTGCCATGGTGGGAGCAACAGCCACAGCACAGGAAAACAATGATGGTCTGACACCAAGCCGTCCGCTTACTTCGGGAGAGCTCTTTCAAGGTATGAGCCGTGCCATTCCAACGGGGCGTGTCGTTCTGCCGTATGGTCTTGACGTTACCTTTGACAAGACCGTGCATCTTATCTTCCCTTCTGCCATCCGCTATGTAGACTTAGGTTCGCAGAACATCATTGCAGGTAAAGCGGAGGATGCAGAGAACGTGCTACGTGTAAAGGCTTCAGTGAAGGACTTTGAGACGGAAACCAACATGAGCGTGATTTGTGAAGACGGCTCATTTTACGCTTTTAATGTAAAATATGCCGATGAGCCGGAGAAGCTCAGCATAGAGATGAAGGATTTTCTCTCTACAACAGAAGGTAGACTGCCAAGCAACCGCTCTGACATTTACTTTAAGGAACTTGGCAACGAGTCGCCCATATTAGTAAAGCTGATGATGCAGACTATCTATCAGAACGACAAGCGTACCATCAAGCATATCGGTGCACAGCAGTTCGGTATGAAGTTCCTGCTTCGTGGCTTGTACGCCCATAACGGCTTGCTGTATTTCCACATTCGTATGGAAAACGGCACGAATATGCCGTACTCAGTGGACTTCATCACGTTCAAGGTGGTTGATAAGAAGGTGGCAAAGCGTACCGCCATACAAGAGCAGGTGATGCAGCCGCTTCGTGCCTATCATCAGGTGATGCAGGTGCGTGGCATGGGTAGTGAACACACTGTGTTTGCGCTCGAACAGTTCTCTCTTGCAGAAGACAAGCAGCTTGAAGTGACGCTCTATGAAAGAAATGGCGGTCGTATGCTGACTTTTTATGTAACGGCAGAGGACCTGCAGATAGCAAAGAAGATTGATAACCTCAAACTGAAATGGTAGACATTATGAAGAAGAAAATCATTTTATCGGTTTGTGCAGCGGTGGCAATGGCTTTTAGTCTGCCGTCGCACGCCCAACGGCTGATACCCAAACAGAAAGGGATAGAAGTCATGGGCAGCGTTCCCCTTGTCAAAGGAGAAAAGTTCTTTGCCAAGGATAACTTCGGTGTTAGTGTATCACTTACCCGTTACTTGAAACGAGAGAACTACTCCTTTGTAAGAGTTGAGTATGAACAGCAGAATATGCCGTATAGGGATTATGGCATAAAACTCAAAGATGCGCTTTTGCAGGTAGGCTATATGCACCCTGTTCTCTCCGACAGAGGTAAGAACGTGTTTCTCTATGGTGGCATATCCGTATTAGGTGGTTATGAGGAAATCAACGAGGATCAGAAGCTGCTGCCCGATGGAGCAACACTACTTGACCGCTCACGCTTCGTCTATGGCGGTGCCGTGTATGGCTCGTTGGAAGTATTCCTTACGGACAGGGTTCTCTTTCTTGTAAAGGCGCAGGGACGCTTCCTCTTTGGAACGGACGTGCATCGTTTCCGTCCTGCGCTATCAGCAGGACTTAGGTTTAATATTTAATAGAAAAGAAACATGAAAAAGAAGATATTAAGTTCGATATGGGTAATGGGCGTACTTGCCCTTGCCGTGTTTTGTCTATCTGCTTGTGATAGGAATTTGGATGTTCAGCAGTCTTATCCGTTTATGGTGGAAACAATGCCGGTTCAGAAAGGCATCATAAAGGGACAGACGGCAGAGATACGCTGCACGCTCAAGCGAGGGGGCGACTTTGCTGACACACGCTACACCATCCGATACTTCCAGCCCGACGGCAAGGGAACACTGAAAATGGATGATAGAATAGTATTCAAGCCCAACGACCGCTATCCGCTCACAAAGGACGTCTTCCGTCTGTACTACACCTCGCTGTCCACCGACCGCCAGACGATTGACGTGTACGTGGAGGACAGTTTCGGTCAGATGCAGCAACTGACTTTCAGTTTCAACAATGAAAAGGCGGAGGAAAAGGGAAAGACCACCGCAGTAGTAACCAAAGCTTTGAACGATGCGAACAGCTAAACGCTTTGCTTTATTCTGTATAATGTGCTTGCTCTGTCAGCCGATCCTTGCCCAGCGCAGGGTACGGTTGGCAGACTTACCTCCTTTTGAGCGCGCCGTATCGGTCGTGAAATACTTCGAGGGACTACACAGAGAGAGTTGCTATCCGTATGTCGGATATGGGCATCAGTTGCAACCGGGCGAGCATTTCTCTTCCAATATGACGGAACGGCAGGCGGACTCCCTGCTCCGTGCCGACCTTTGGAAATGCTTTGAACACTTCAAAGGATATGGCAAGGATGCCTTGCTGCTTACCTTGCTTGCCTATAATGTGGGTGTGGGAAGGTTGCTCGGATATGGTAAGCACCCCAAGAGCCGATTGCTGAAAAAGATAGAGGCAGGGGACAGAAACATCTATCCGGAGTATGTCTCGTTCTGCCGATACAAGGGTAAGATCTTGAAAGGATTGGTTAAACGGAGACAAGTGGAGTATGCCTTGTTCTTTATCCCTTGATTTTCCAATCAATCTTCCTTGTCTGTTTAATCAACTTGCGAGTGAGTTCTATTCTATTCCCGTTTTTTCGTATTTGTCACTATGAATGAGTAAATTTGTGAAAATTTTAATTAATGAGAAAATGGCTACACTTCATATAATTGGCAATGGCTTTGACATTCATCATGGCATAGCTTCTTTGTATAGTAATTTTAGAGAATATGCATGGAGACATTCTGGCTTAGATGGGTATTGGATAGGGTTGTTAGAAACTTGTTATCCAACGAGGAATAAAGAAAATGGAGAGCTAGAACTATGGTGTGATCTTGAACGTGCTTTAGGGAATATTGATTTTCAGAATGCATTTGATGAATCGACAGAAGATATTGAATTAGAGGAAGACCATGAAATGCGGTTTCAAGCTCAGATGGAGGATGCCCCCAAACACCACATAGAAATGATGTTCGAGGCTTTCCATGGTATATTTGAAGAGTGGGTTAATCAAATAGATATAGATGCTCAGCCTGTAGTCTTGCCACATTTTGACAGAAATGGCATGTTTCTATCTTTCAACTATACCGAAACATTGGAGACTCTTTACAGAATTCCAAAAGCACAAATCAATTATATACATGGAAGGCGAAACTGTAATCAAAGATTAGTTGTTGGGCATATGAACAACCTTAATGGAAATGATTTCCTTTCAGAAGATCCAATGATTTATGAATATGAGGCATACGATAATATTGCTGAAGTCGTAAATGAGCAGCAGAAAAATATTTCTGAAATAATTTGCAACAATGCTAAGTACTGGAGCAGTTTAACCAATATAGATAAAATCGTCATTTACGGACACTCTTTATCTGATATTGATTTAGACTATTTTATAGAGATAGCTAATCATGTCACTTCAGATGCTCATTGGTTCTTTTCCATTTATTATAATAATCCACAAGAGCGTGACAAAGAAATTTTGAGAGTTAAAAACTTTATCTCGAAGTTAAAGCTTGATGTTTCAAATTGCCAAACGTTTACTCTGTAATTAAACCTATAATGCAATTCTTGCGACTTTCTTTTGCTTCTTTGCTTTGGTCGCCTGCTCGTTCAAAGACAAAGAAAAGAAGCCACGCAAATTTTCGGTTTGCGTGGCTCTTGGTCTTATTCAAGATGCTGTTTCTATACCTTCGTTATTCTGTCTATTCGCTTGTTTGGGTGTCTGTCAAATGCCCAGTTTATCTCATCATCGGGCAGGGTGCTGTGAATACTTCCACCCATGACCAACCCACAATCTTGCAGGACTTTTTGCCGTGCATCTTCCTTGCTCTCTGCAACAACATCGAATACGCCATCGAAAACATATTGCGTATATACCAAAAATCTCTGTTTCATCTTCGCAATCTTAAAATTCAACCTTTAATAATCTGTGTTCCTTTGGCTCTCCATTGGATAATCTGCGGTGTTTAAGCCAAAAGTGATGTGTGCCATAGCCGTATGCAAAGAACTTATCAAGTTCTGTTTCTTCGGCTATTTTGTTGATAGTCGACCTTAACTCCTCTTTGTTGTCGGATAGGGTTATCGCATTGATAACCCGAACAAGAATGGGAGGTATCTCATCCGACCAATTAAAAATGACGTTCTCTATCTCTGTTTTCATATCTCTGATAATTTAATGATTTATACTTTATGCCGTTGCCTTCATTCGTTGGCTGATTAGCCTGCGGTTGGCATTGACAAGGTTCACTATCTGTTCGTGATACTCCGTATTCTTGTTGCACACTCCACGACTTTGTACCACTTCCAAAGTTCGTAATGATACTTCTATTGTTTCTATCCGCTTGCCCTCAATGGTTGCCGATAGGATTAGTGAGTCCTCTTTAAGATAATATTCGTTGGAGAATACGCAATGATGCATTGATACACCTTCTTCCAAATGTTCCTGCACGCTCTCCAATACGTGGACTTGGATAGTGCCGTCCGTGAAATGGATACCGAAAAATTTGGATTTAAGTTCTTTGAAACGTTTTTCATCTTCCATTGCCTTCTTTTGCTTCTGTTCTATTTCTTCCCTTTCACGCACTTTGAGAAGTTCATTGTGTCTGCGGTCGTGTTCGCCTTTGAGGTTGGTGGGACAAAGAAACTTCGGGCTGTGTATGTCCTTGTTCAATCTGCGGAGCATATCCACATAGTCGCACCAAAGGGAAATATCCGTTATATCGTAGCCGTTACGGACTGCAATCTTATAGGACTGCCAATACTCGTCAAACGCTCTTCTTTTGCCAAGGAAATAGCGTAGGTGGTCTGTACGTCCCGACTTCATCAATGTTTCGGCACGGCTGTCAGAAAGCAATGCAGGAATGAGTGTTGTCGGGGGTATTTCGTGAAAATCATCCTTGAAACCATTTCTGCGGAGTGTGTCTGATACCTTGAACTTCGGATATATCTGCGAATAGGCTGCATATCGGTAGGCTTCGTTGTCGTTGCGGATTGCCATAGGTGCGCAATAGGAGAATGTATCAACGTATCTACCCAATACTCTCTGAACGGCAACAATCGTCTTTCGTCCTTGTGCGTTCCACCAATACTGACCGATTTCAAGCACATAGTGTCCTGCCTTGCAACCTTTCTCCATTTCAGCCACGAGGAGGAACATCCGCAACACTTGGTATTCTCCGCAAGCGGTAAGTGTTGTGAAATAGTGCTTCTGCTGCAATTTCCTTTGGAATGTTTCCTTGACCTGCAACTTTGCCCTGCAATGAGGGCAAGTGCAAGTTTCTCTATGTTTGTTCATTATCCAACTATGCCCACAATCCATACAAGTGGTGCGACCTTTTGGCAAGCGGTAGGCTAAGTGGTCTATGCACTCACGGAATGCCCACTTACTTTGTGTCTTGGTTATCGGGCATAGGTGCTTGCTTTGTTCAAAAACTGCCTTTTCAAATTTGTTTCTTGGTTTCATAGACTTAAAAATCGAATAGTGATGGTTGTACTTGGGTTGCTATGTTCTCGGTCTTTTTAACTCGTGCGTTACGGCTCTGTATCTTGGCAAGTTCCTCACGCTGATATTGCTTAATGGCTTCCTGCCTTGCTTCGGCTTTTTCTTCCTCTGTGAGTTCTACAATGTGATTAACGGCTACTTGGCAGGAAACAGCCTTGCCGACTTCTATATCGTCCTCATCATAGTAGTGAACAGCCATAGAGAAGATTTCATCATCATCAAAGCCGTTGCAACCGCTTTTCTGCACTTCATTAAGAATGTAGGTGATGCACTCCTCGATATTCTTGTTCGGTTTCATCAAGTTAGGGGCAAACAAGGGGTCTGTCATAGCACGCTGATTAAGATACTCGGCTATTGTCCGTGTGAAATGTTCTGTTCCTTTCATTGTCGTATATGTTTTGATGTTGTTAATACTTGGAAATTTCTACTATTTGATTGATACGCCCATATAGGTAGGCTCTTAGGCTTGTTCTGTCGGGTGCGTAATACTCTGTCCATTGTCCGTACTGATTGACAAGGTATTTCTTCAGTACATCAAAGAAGTCAAAGCGATAGCCTTGTAGGGGAACGGCTGTACGGAAATAGGTGTTTGAGTTTACCGCCTCACATAGCCAATTCTTTTCCTCACGGCTCATACACTCGCCACTATTGAGTTTCACACGCAGGAGATATACTTTGCTGTTACAAAGGCTCTCCAAAGGGGGAATGTCCCATTGTACAAACTTAATTGCCAACACTTGCTCACTTTTTTCAGCCACAGGGTTAATGCGGTAATGAGAGGAGGAGCTATATCCTTTTCTGTTCATCGAAGATGTTGTATTTACTTTTTGCTTATCCATAGCGACATTTTTTTTATGCGTCCAAAGATCGGAGTATGCTGATTCCTTTTTGTAGCAAAATAGAGGTAGCGGGGCGGGCTTGCACAAGGTTTTGTCGGAAAATACTACCCGTAGGTGTGGAGATTTTCCAGACAAACCAAGCGGCACAGACCTTTTGAAAGCCACAAGCCCCATACTACCTTTGCGGATAAAAAGGGAACAGCATCCGTCTTCTTCATTTCGCATATTGTGGAGCATTGGAAAGGAAGCGAAAGTGCAACGCCCATAGTGGGAAATAGAAAAGGTGGCTATCTCGAAATGTGAGATAACCACCTGATGAACGATAAATGAAAGTGTTTACAGATTCATCGTCGTGCTTCTCAAAGCACGTAAAGCAGGATGGCACAGACAATCGCCAGCCAGAAGAGAATGCTCAGCAACGTAAATGCCACTTTCAGAATTACCCTGACTATAAAGCGTAGTATCAGAAAACCTGCAATAACTGACACGACAGTTACGACCTGTGGCGTTACTATCTTCGAGATAAGCCAAATGGCACCGATAACGATGGAAAGCAGGAAGCCTAGTTCGATGAAGCGTGTCCAACCGAAGCGGCGGACTTGCTTGGGAGAAGTCGGCTGCTGCTTGTTCTTATCGGTTTTGTTCGATGCGTCTGCCTTGATGAAGGCAGGTGTGTGAACGATTTCGTTAAGCCGTGAGGACAATGGAAGCTCGCTTCTATTGTCTCGGCGAGAAATCGCACTTTTAAGAACGTCTTGATTCATGATGATTGTATTCATAATCGGAGCTTTTAATAGTTTCAAGAGCACCGGCAAGATGCTCTAACGACCCAAAGACAAGTGTTTGTAAAACTCTTGGCGTGTGGAGTGGAGCGTTTATCTTGGCTCTTGACACTACAAAAGCTCCAGATGGTGCTACATCAAGTCATGTTCTCACCGCCTATCGTTGGCAGACCATTGACCTCAATGAGCAGAACGATTGTTCCTGTCAATTCGGTGTAGAGTTTCTCATACTCTGGTGTTGCGCCAAAGTCGTCTGTCAGTTCATACTTGTCGAAAACGCTTTGCACAGCCTTATTCTTCAGAAGCATTGGTGTTAGTCTTTCAGGAAGAGGAGAAGGGAGTTCTTTCTCGAACTCATTCTCTAAGATAGAGACAAGCGTGTCGTACTTGGAAAAGTGCAAACCTTGGTATAAGACTTCACTTGCCATTGTCTCAGCTTCGGGATGCGAGAAGCCCTGTGCCACTGCATCGCAGTAGGTAGTAAGGGATTCGTCAGCTCTTGCCGTTATGAATGGTTTGTCACTTAGCATTTCGGGGAAATGCTCACTGAGGTAGTTCTCTAACTTCAAACGGAAGTAGGAAAGCTCTTTCTTTGTTGTTGTCATAATCTTCTTGGTTTAGGGTTGTACATTATTTTGAGTTGATGCCCATAGCAACATTGAACTTATCTAACTTGCCAGCCAGCTGTTCCATATCGTCTTCTATCTTCTTATTGGTAATACGGGCATAAATTTGTGTAGTTTTAATGTTGGTATGTCCCAACATCTTCGACACACTTTCCATAGGAACACCCTTGCTTAGCGACATGGTTGCAAACGTATGTCGGGCAAGATGGAAGGTCTGATTCTTCTTGATGCCACAAATGTCGGCAATTTCTTTCAAATATGCGTTGGTTTTCTGATTCGTTAGGATGGGAAATAGTTTGCCGTCCCGATAGGTCTTATGACTGTACTTGGCAATGATACTCTTGGGAATGTCAAGAAGTAACACATTTGTTTCCACGCTTGTTTTCTGCCTCTTGGTCATAATCCACAGCTTATCATCGAGCGTTACGATGTTGTCTGGTGTAAGGTTGGATACGTCGATATATGCCAGACCTGTGAAGCATGAAAAGATGAAAACATCCCTTACTAACTCCAAGCGTTGAATAGCAATTTCCTTGTTGGCTATCTTCATAATCTCCTCATCCGTGAGAAAACCTCGATTGACAGGCTCCAAGTGAAAACGATGATTGAGGAATGGGTCGTGAAGAAGATAGCCACGCTTTTGCGCATAGATGGTCACGGTTTTCAGTGCCTTCAATTTCTTGACTGATGTGTTATAGGCACACCCAGCCGCCGTACTCAGGTACAGTTCAAAGTCCTGTACTATAGATGGCGTGAACTCTGCCAGTCCAATATCTTTCTTCCCATACTTATAGATAAGGAATTCTGCGAAATGCCTTCTTAAAACGCTGTACTTTTGCAGGCTGTCCTTGCTGATGGTATGTCCGACACGCTGTCTGACATCTTCGTTGAACTTGTCGAATATCGGGAGAAAGGTCGTGTACTCCCTGTCTTTCCCGACAAAGAATGAGCGGATTTTATCCAATGACAAGGATTCATCATCCTCGAATTTGTGGTAAATGTTATTCAGCATTGTGGAAATGGAGTCCAATGCGGCATTAGCGGATAAGGCTTCTGCCGTCCGACCTTTGAGCCTGCTGGTAGTGTTATTCCACAGTGACTTGTCCACGAATATTTTCGTAGATCCGAAATTAGCCATCTCTCCGTTAAGGAATACTCGGAGCATTACAGGCGACTTTCCTTCTTTGTTCTCATAGTTTGAGCGTAGGTAGAAGGATACCTTGAAATTTGTTCTCATAATGCATCATTCTTTTATGTAGCACTCGGCTGCAAAGTTAATACTTAATACGTTGAAAAAGAAAGAGTTGATGCCGTCAATATGGTATTCAGAATACCGTCACTGCTACATTTTTTGCTACTGCAATTTTTGTGTAGCAGTTTATGTAGCAGAAATTGACCGAATGATGATTGTCAAAACATAGGGTTATGCCGTCAGGCGATAGAGGTATATACAAAGAAAAATCGTTGTAAAACCTTGATTTTACAACGATTAGCAAATTTTTGAAGGCTAAAT
Organism: Prevotella amnii CRIS 21A-A; assembly: GCF_000177355.1. NCBI lineage: Bacteria > Pseudomonadati > Bacteroidota > Bacteroidia > Bacteroidales > Prevotellaceae > Prevotella > Prevotella amnii. The sequence continues at coordinate 1,259 of NZ_ADFQ01000058.1, read as the reverse complement.
TGACAACCCTTGTGAAGTCCTTTTGAAGCCTATTAGCGGAGAGAGAGGAAAATGAACTTTCGGGCATCACAAAATGATAACATATAATCAATGAAAGAGGTTTAAATATGAAAGCAAAGCATCATCAAAAGGACGACCAGAGAAAGGTAGAGTACAATCAGTCCAACGATAATACAAGAAAAGCTATCGAGCGAAGTTTTTTTGAGTGGAGCGATGGTATGCGTGTTATTCGTCAAGGCAAAGGAGAGGTTGCTATGACGGAGGGCGAATTGGCAAAGTTTTTCGGAGTTAGTTGGCAGAAAATTAATCATAAGGTCAGGCTTATAAAACAGACTATGTGCTTGAAGCCTTATGAGGTAGAAGCAGGTAATGCTACCAGCAGCATAAGTAAGCGGGGGGATAGCGTGGAGAGTTATGCGCCACTCTGCCCCTTGCCCATTATCATCGCCCTTTCCTTTCATCTTAACAGCGTAGAGGCAGGTATGTTTAGGAAATATCTCTGCCAAAGGCTGCAATCTTCTACGCCAACATTCATTTCTGTTATTGTTGATACAAGTGGCGTACAGGGTACAGGGGTGCTGAGTGGCAGTTATATATACTACTGATTATATTCTTTTTCTTTCACTGTTATATCTAACAATACTCTGTTAATAATCACATAATTGTTTGAAAATGAGCGAGTTGATTAACAAAATATAACTAAATAAATTTAGCTAAGTGTCTGATTTTCAGTACCTTTATAATTTATTCAAGACTTTAAAAGTATGATGATTTCAGAACCACTTAGCCAATATGAGGAGATCCTCAAGGATGCAATCCGTACATCAATGAAAGAATCTGGTGCAAAGTTAGCAAAAACTTTCCAGACTCTGCTCATCGAGATACTGACTTTATATATGATTCTACCCAGAAAGATAAACTTCACACAGATGGCTCGCTACGGCAAGCATGGCGAGCAGACCTATCGTCAGAATTTCAACCGCAAGAAGAAAGACTGCATCGATTGGCTTCTGTTGAACCTGTCTCTTGCAAGGCGTGTGTTGGACATGGATGGCTTACTTGCTATTGCCATAGACCCATGCTATATCAGCAAGGCCGGGAAGAAAACTCCTCATATCGGACGGTTCTGGTCGGGATGTGCAGGGGCGGTGAAGCACGGACTTGAAATCATGGGCATCGGCTTGCTGGATGTTGCCAACAACAAGTGCATGATGCTGCGTGCCCATCAGACAATAGGGAGTTCCGCGCTGAAGATAAGG
>NZ_ADFQ01000059.1:0-5223 GCF_000177355.1 Prevotella amnii CRIS 21A-A | reverse complement strand
TAATAATTTATTCCCGTCATTAAATATTTCATTTCATCCAAATGATGTTACTAGTGTATCGTTGGGCTATAGACAAACCGTAAGAAAACCAAACTATGGTGAACTGAATGATAACATAGAATATCAAAGTCGATACTACTATGTTCAAGGAAATTCCATGTTAGATTATTCTTATACGAATTCAATTAATATGTTAGCATCATACAAAAAATTACGCTTTATCGCTTCATGTGATTTCGTTAATGATGACATAGCAATGAAGAGAAGTTTAATGGGAGCGTCAAAAGATATTGTGTTATCTCAGGCTGTAAATATATCAAATTACAAACGCTGGAGTGCTGGGGTAAACTGGTGGAAGCATTTTGGTTTCTATACTCCGTACCTTGAGATTGGACTTGGTGGGCAAACTTTCTCATATACTTATATGGATGCCCTCTATCATTTCAATCATCCATATGTGAATTTCAAAGTGCATAATACTTTCGAGTTAAAAAACAATTTAAGTATTATGCTATTTGTGGATTATTATGGCAAGAATTCTTCTCTCTTTAGGGAGGTTACAGAGCAGTGGAATACTCAAGTTTCGCTTTCAAAAAATATAAAAAATTGGTTTGTTACATTATCAATGAACAATGTTTTATGCCCTCGCTCACGTACTAGTACAACGAAATGTGGCTGGATAAATGACGTCTCATATAGCAATAGAGATAACGATAATATTTTCATTCTGGTTTCTTATACTTTTAATTATAAACAAAAAAAACATCTTTCAAATACCAAGTCAAATGAAATACATCGATTCTAATAAATATACAATGAAATCTGTAATAGTTATAATGTTGGCTACTTCCCTATTTATAGGATGCAGTAGCTCTAATTTCGAATTTATAGATCCATCAGAGCTAAGCGTGAACGAAAATACATTTGAGGTCATCAATTTTAAGACGAATGTTAAATATCCGTTGAGAAAAGATTTACTGTCGCCTAATTATACTGGTGGTTATACGTTAAATTTTATAAACCAGTCGAATTTTAATAATCAATATGCGGCTTATGATTTGATTAAAGCAAGCATCAACCAACTACCATTTAAGGACAAGAGGGTAGAATTTGTGGCTGCTGATAAATTTATTATCTTAAGACTTAACAGCGAAAATCAAGAATGGGCGCCTAACTACTCTCTGAATATCAATGGTGATTGTGTAGTAGAATTAGCTGATGAATGGAATGGCAAACGTAAACTACAGATTGGAGACTTTTGGCGAAACCTCATTATCTCGCCATCAAAGAAACGAGTGTTGTGTGTTGATCGTCTAATGCTTAAGGGTAATTTCTACGCTATTGTTTATATCTTGCAAGCAGATAAAAAAAACTATCCTTTCCCTGCTCTATATCATTGGGATGTAACGCAACCGGAGATGCTTCCTAACATATGGATATCCCTCGAAGGCTTTACAGATATAACTAGGAAATTGATAGTAGCCAACCAATGACAAAAAATGAAGAGATTTCCAGTTTTGCAACAATATGACGCAATGGACTGCGGTCCGACGTGTTTAGCCATGATTAGTAAGTATTATGGCAAAAACTATAATATAGAACACCTTCATGATTTATGCCATATATCTAATGAAGGTGTATCTTTATATGGTATTAGTATAGCTGCCGAGAAAATTGGATTCCATACTGTTGGTACTCAATTGAGCCTTATTCAATTGATTGATGAGATGCCTTTACCCTGTATTCTTCATTGGAATCAAAACCATTTCACAGTGCTATATAAAATTAAGAAGACGAAGAAGGGTTGCACGTTTTACATTGCTAATCCTGCTGGCGGAGTTAGAATGGTATTTAATGAATGGGAATTTAGTTCAAGTTGGTTGAATGGCACAGACGAACATGGTCAATCAACAGGTGTCGCCTTATCCTTACAACCTACTCCATTATTTTATGAAAAGCGAGGAGATCAAAAATTAAAGAGAAATGAAAAGAAAACACTTGTATTTCTCTTTTCTTATCTTAAGCCATATAAAAGGAAGATAATACTATTACTGTCAGTGATGGTTTGTGGTGCAACAATTCAACTTATGTTACCTTTTCTGACACAAGCAATTGCAGATTGGGGTATCAAGGGAAAAGACATTAATATCATCCTGCTAATCCTTATTGGGCAACTTTCTTTAGAGTGTGGTCAAGCTATTGTCAGTTTTATTCGTAGTTGGACATTGTTGATTATTGGGACTAAGACTAACATAGCCTTGATTTCTGATTATTTAATGAAATTGATGAAATTACGAATATCTTTTTTTGACACTAAACTTAATGGCGATATTATACAGCGTATCAATGACCATTCGAGAATCCAGGCATTTTTGACAGACTCAAGTCTTGACACTTTGTTTTCAATTGTGAGTATGATCGTATTAGGTGTAGTCATACTCATATATAACTGGATAGTTGCTTTAATATTTTTTACTGGAAGTGTATTATACATATGCTGGGTATGGAGATTCATGAAAAGAAGGGAATTACTTGACCATAAGATATTTTCTTTGAATTCTGCTAATCAAAGTAGTGTTATTCAATTAATATCAGGAATGCAGGAAATTAAATTAAATGTGTGCGAACAACAAAAAAGATGGGAATGGGAGAGTATACAACGAAATATTTATCGCCTATCGATAAGAGGTCTTAAGTTATCTCAGTATCAGCAATCTGGAGGTTTTTTCCTCAATCAGGTAAAAAACCTCATCATAACAGCACTTGTAGCAACCTTGGTTGTCAAAGGTAAAATAACCTTTGGCATGATGCTAAGCATTCAGTATATTGTAGGTATGCTGAATAGTCCTGTCGAACAATTGATTAATTTCTTTCGACAGTATCAAGATGCAAAATTAAGTATTAACAGACTTCAGTATGTTTATGAGGAAAAAAATGAAGATGATGAGACCAAAGTAGGCACGGACTCCATGCAAGATGGTGACATTATATTGCACCATGTCACGTTTAGATATGACAAATTGAGCTCTAAACCGACTTTAAATGATATCAATCTAAAAATACCAGAAGGCAAGGTAACCGCAATTGTAGGCCTTAGCGGTAGTGGAAAAACTACTATCCTAAAAATGATTCTTGGGTTTTATTGTCCTGATAAGGGGAGCATCGAAATTGGGGGAGTCAATTTGGAATCTATGAATAAAAGAGAATGGAGAAAATGTTGCGGCACTGTTATGCAAGAAGGCTATATCTTCTCTGATACAATTAAAAATAATATTACATCGGGAATTGAACCATCAAATACAGAATTAGTTAAGAAATCTGCTAAAATTGCTAATATTAATGATTTTATTGAAGAATTACCGTTGAAGTACAAAACAAGAATTGGAAACGATGGTCATGGTCTAAGTTTAGGCCAGAAACAACGAATTCTCATTGCGCGAGCTATCTATAAAAACCCTAAGTATATTTTATTGGATGAAGCCACAAATTCTCTCGATGCTAATAATGAACATGAAATCATGGAAAATTTGAATAATTTTATTAAGGGGAGGACTGCCATCATCATTGCCCACAGACTTAGCACTGTGCGAAACGCTGATAATATAGTTGTTTTAAAGGATGGTAAAATCTGTGAACAGGGCGACCATATAACCATGATTAGTAAAAAAGGCGTCTATTACCAACTGGTGAAAAATCAGCTTGACATTTAACATATTTAATGTTCAAGAATGCTTTGTATAGAATCTTTTATGCATGTGAAATAGCTGCATAGGATAATCTTTTCGGAACATGATTAATGGATAAAGGGGTACTTCACTGCCTTCACTTTAGTATTGGTATGCCCCTCTCCATTGTCCAGTTCGGCATCGACATAAGGGAAATTTACACTTTCTAGTTGAATTCACCGGGTACTGTCCTATAAAAGTGTATAAGCCCATATTTTTATTATCTTTGTATTTGAAATATAAAATAAGATAAGAAATGGAACTTACACAATTACAAATTTCGAAAATTATTTCTAATTACACAAGCAGTAGTGAGGGTTTTGTAACTCTTCAGTCTTTAATCATGAATTCATTGATGTTTCACGAGCGTGAATTATTCGTCAGTGAAAACAAAGATGAACAATGCAATGGCTTTCGTAGTCGTCGCTGGTATAGTCATGGCTTTGAGTTTTCTCTTCGCATTCCCCGTAGCCGTAGTGGTAATTTCTACCTTGTCCTTCTTGGATTGATACGTAACGAAAGCGAGGAACGCGCGCGTCTATTCAATCTTCTTTATACGAAGGGACTCACAACAGAACAGATAGGCGAGGTTTATGAGTGTGTCTATGGTCGTTCCTACAGCAAACAACAGGTTTCCTATTTGGCAAACAGTTGTCGTGATGATGTCGAGAAATGGCTTTGCCGTAATCTTTTCTTTCACTATCTGGCAGTCTATATCAATGCAACCTTCATCTCCACCCGTAGGGACAGACAGGTGTCAAAAGAAGCCTATTATACGATATTGGTCGTACTTGAGGATGGCAGCAGAGAGGTGCTTTCAGTAGTCAACCATCCCACCGAGGGTGCCCTATGCTGGAAAGACGAGCTTGATACTCTAAAAGATAGAGGAGTTAAGGAAATAGACCTGGTTATCTCTGATGCACTAACAGGCATAGAGAACGCCGTCTGTGCTGCTTTCCCCTGTGCCGCACATCAATTTTGTGTAGCACACCTCAAGCGTCAGGTTATCAATAGTGTTGCCCACAAGGACAAGCCCGCCATAGCCAGTGAACTCTCAGAAGTCTTTCGTATGGAAGATGATAGTATGGATTCCTTGTGGGGATACGAACATTTTGTTACTTTTGTAGACAGATGGGAAAAGAAGTATCCAACCCTCAAGAAATACAAGGCAGAAAGAAATACGGCATATTTCACATATATGGACTTTCCAAAAGAAGTGCAAAGGTGTATATACACGACTAACAGGATTGAAAGACTCAACAGAAAGTATAAAAGGACTATCAATATGAGAACATCCATGCCATCAGCACAAGCTGTTATATTTCTCTTGGGATCAGTGGCAATGGAAGAAACAAAAAATGCTTACAAAAAGAAAATATACCAGTTTAAAAGTTGGAAGAATATAAACGAAAATGGAAATACAAAGGATAAAAGAGAAGAATAGCTTACACACTTTTAAGGACAGTATCACACGTAGAGAAATCAAGGCAATTGGAAG
>NZ_ADFQ01000060.1:0-648 GCF_000177355.1 Prevotella amnii CRIS 21A-A | reverse complement strand
ATGTCAGAAATTTCACCTATCTTGGTGCTGCAAACATAACAAGTAAGCAAATATCTGACGTAACAAAGGTAGCAATTAAAAACGAGAATATCACTTCTTTCGGTGGAATTTATCACATTATGGACGTTTTCTCAAAGTTGGGCTTTGAAAAACTTACCGAATCCGTATTGGGAAAACGTGGGAGTAGCGGCAAGGCATTCAGCCATGGAAGTATTTTCGGCTCTCTCTTCTTCAGTTACCTTTGTGGTGGAGAATGCCTTGAAGACATCAATGTGCTTATAGGACAGTTCAAGCAGAGACCTGAAACGCTATTACCCGGTGCCGACACTGTGGGGCGCGGACTAAAGGAACTTGCCGAGAAAAGTATTGTCTATAAGAGCGAAACCTCCGACAAGTCGTATAGTTTCAACACGGCACAGAAGTTGAATACCTTACTTTTACGAATGATACGGAGGATGGGGCTTATAAAGGTGGGTAGTCATGTTGACCTGGACTTTGACCACCAGTTTGTTCCTGCCCACAAGTTCGATGCAAAGTATTCTTACAAGCAGGATTTTGGCTATTTCCCTGGTTGGGCTTCCATTGGGGGAATCATAGTCGGAGGTGAGAACCGTGACGGAAACACCAATGTGAAATTCCATCAGAGGG
>NZ_ADFQ01000061.1:0-1130 GCF_000177355.1 Prevotella amnii CRIS 21A-A | reverse complement strand
CCTTATTATCTGAAAGTGATTAACCGTAGATGGTATGTGCTGGCTCGTAGTCCTTATTACTCTGAACGCAACCAAAGGCAAAACAAAGAGGATGGTGGCAACCCGCCCTGCTGACGACTATCGACTTTATGCCCTCGATAGAGTGCTTGATATGGCGCTAACCGACAAGCACTTTAAGATGAAGAAAAGTTTCGATATTGAGGAATATTTTGAGGGTTGTTATGGCATTATAGCCAACAAGAATATCCCCATTGAAAGGATAGTACTTAAAGCATGGAAACCTCATTGCTACTATTTGGAAAGTCTACCCCTACATCATTCTCAACGCATCATAGCACAAGATGATGAATCCATCACTTTTGAGTTGAATGTGCGTCCTACGTTCGATTTCTATCAAGCACTTTTAGCGCAAACAGATATGGCAGAAGTGTTAGAACCTGAAAGTGTGCGACAGGAGATGAAGCGATTTACAGAAAATATGTTATACCATTATAAGAAATAAAAATGAACAATATAAACTTTATAGCTATCGACTTTGAAACCGCTACAGCCAAACGTTCATCTATCTGTGAAGCAGGTATATGTGTGGTAAAAGGAGGAAAGGTGGTTGAAACCAAGTCGTGGTTGGTGCGTCCCGAAGATAACAGGTATAGCTATTGGAATATACAGATACATGGCATACGTCCTCAAGACACAGCCTATGCACCTACATTTCCAAAGGTATGGGAGGAAATAACAACGTATCTCAGGGATTGTCCAGTACTAGTAGCCCACAATGCAGCCTTTGATATGAGCTGTATTCGCCATACCTTACAACTACACCATCTACCCTGTCCTGACATTGATTATTACTGTTCGCTCCGTGCTGCCCGACACATCTATGATTTCGGTTGTAATACGCTCGACTATCTTTGCGACCATTTTTCTATATCGTATGGTACACACCACCGTGCTGGCGATGATGCCGAAATGTGTGCTCGGCTATTTTTGCAAGAGATAAAAGATGGCAATTTTGCAGATGTTAGCGATTTGAACTTTTGTACTGTAAAGTTATAATATACTTTGACAAATTGGCTCTTACTTTCAAAAAGTTGGATTTATATACTTTATAAACAGAAGTAAATATATTA
>NZ_ADFQ01000062.1:0-8652 GCF_000177355.1 Prevotella amnii CRIS 21A-A | reverse complement strand
TTTCCATAAATCTTTTATTTTAGAATTATACATTTTATTATATTATCAGATGCCCATCGCCTTATTGAACTTGTCGAGCTTGTCGGCGAGTTGCTCCATGTCATGCTCCACTTTCTTGTTGGTGATGCGGGCATAGAGTTGTGTGGTCTTGATGTTCGTATGCCCCAGCATCTTCGATACACTTTCCATAGGAACACCCTTGCTTAGCGACATGGTTGCAAACGTATGTCGGGCAAGATGGAAGGTCAGATTCTTCTTGATGCCACAAATGTCGGCAATTTCTTTCAAATATGCGTTGGTTTTCTGATTCGTTAGGATGGGAAATAGTTTGCCGTCCCGATAGGTCTTATGACTGTACTTGGCGATGATATTCTTGGGAATGTCAAGAAGTAACACATTTGTTTCCACGCTTGTTTTCTGCCTTTTGGTCATAATCCACTGCTTGTCATCAAGTGTAACAATGTTGTCTGGTGTGAGATTGGAAACATCAATATATGCTAGACCTGTGAAACATGAAAAGATGAAAACATCCCTTACTAACTCCAAGCGTTGAATAGCAATTTCCTTGTTGGCTATCTTCATAATCTCCTCATCCGTGAGAAAACCTCGATTGACAGGCTCCAAGTGAAAACGATGATTGAGGAATGGGTCGTGAAGAAGATAGCCACGCTTTTGCGCATAGATGGTCACGGTTTTCAGTGCCTTCAATTTCTTGACTGATGTGTTGTAAGCGCAACCTGCCACTGTACTCAGGTACAGCTCAAAGTCCTGTACTACGGATGGCGTGAACTCTGCCAGTCCAATATCTTTCTTCCCATACTTATAGATAAGGAATTCTGCGAAATGTCTTCTTAAAACGCTGTACTTTTGCAGGCTGTCCTTGCTGATGGTATGTCCGACACGCTGTCTGACATCTTCGTTGAACTTGTCGAATATAGGGAGAAAGGTCGTGTACTCCCTGTCTTTCCCGACAAAGAATGAGCGGATTTTATCCAATGACAAGGATTCATCATCCTCGAATTTGTGGTAAATGTTATTCAGCATTGTGGAAATGGAGTCCAATGCGGCATTAGCGGATAAGGCTTCTGCCGTCCGGCCTTTGAGCCTGCTGGTCGTGTTATTCCACAGCGACTTGTCCACGAATATTTTCGTAGATCCGAAATTAGCCATCTCTCCGTTAAGGAATACTCGGAGCATTACAGGCGACTTTCCTTCTTTGTTCTCATAGTTTGAGCGTAGGTAGAAGGACACCTTGAAATTTGTTCTCATAATGCATCATTCTTTTGTGTAGCACTCGGCTGCAAAGTTAATATATAACATACTGAAACAGAAAGAATTGATGCCTTCAATTTGGTATTCAAAATCCCGTCACTGCTACATTTTTTGCTACTGCAATTTTTGTGTAGCAGTAAGTGTAGCAGAATTTGACCGAAAGATGATTGTCAAAACATAGGGTTATGCCGTCAGGCGATAGAGGTATATACAAAGAAAAATCGTTGTAAAACCTTGATTTTACAACGATTAGCTAATTTTTGAAGGCTAAATTGACAACCCTTGTGAAGTCTATTTGCGGAGAGAGAGGGAAATGACCATTCCGCTGTAACTCCTTGTATCATAGTCTTTTATTCTTTTATCCTTTTAAATTGTAGCCATATTGTAGCCACAACAGAGTATTTTGAGAGTACACGCAGATACTGCTACCCGAAATGCGCACTTGCATTTCTTGGGTTCAAAAGTACAAAAAAGTAGAACATCCTCCAAATTATTGTGGGAAAATGTTTTAGAAATCTTTTGGCTACAATTTTCAGTGCATGGTGCAAGTCTATATATATAGATAGACCTTGCACCATGCACTGACAGTCCCAAAGGTGTGATTGATTGATATGGCAGGCTAAAGATTTTCGCCTACGTATTGGGCAACACGGCAACATATAATGCATAATGTTAAAAATGCAAAATGGCAATATAATGCCAATATTGGCAATTTAATATTCTTCCTAAAGTCCTATTTGTTAGGAACTTTGCAGCATTATTTCTAACAAAAAGACGGATACATATGAAGACAAAGAAACAAAACTCTGGAAGTAACGCAAAATTCTACGTTGTACTTCCGACGCTTGAAATAATGCTCTCCGCCAGCAAAAACTGCAAGCTAAGGGCAGGCTATGCCGACATGGAATATTCCAACTTTATGAAACACTGCAAGATGCAGACCGACCTTCGTATCAACACTTATGCAAGATGTGCCGCAGCCTTCGATATGGATGTGCTGCTGATACATCTCCCAAAGGGAATGATTGATTCCATGATTGCAACCACGCCCCATAAAAGCCTTCGCTTCTCCACAATGGAGCAGGAAGATCTCATCGTCATTCTCAATCGGCTGTGCAAGCTGGACAGTAGAAGATTTAAGCAGCATCTTATGCAGTTATTGCACCAATTGGGGAAGGACTCTGAATTTCCAGACGGATGATAATCCACGGAGAGCAACAATTCAATCCTAAACTGAAAAGAGAAGTGACATATGACAGAAGAAGACAATTTACAAAATACGGTAATTGCAGAGTTACGCTCACTAAGGAACGACATGGAGCGGATAGCTGGCTTTATCGTGGAAATGAGACGCGACTATTCCGTTTTGGAGGATAAGATGGAACTCAGTTCCTCCGACGTCATCAGACTCTTGGGCATTTCGCGGGCATCCCTTGCCCGATGGAGGGACACCAACGCAATCCCGTTCAGGTATATATCATGCAACCACGTTGCTTATCCGTTCAAGGGACTTTACGTCGCCGTCAAGAGCGGACGTGCCTCCTTCAAGGGTTTCAGACGAGTGGAAGCCCTGCAACGGCTCAACGCCTACAAGGATGGTGTCCTTAAAGGATATATGGGTGATGGTCAAACTTTATTTGAGGAGCTATGAACATCAAAGAAGAAATACTGAGCCGAACCAACAAAGGACTGGATGTGTTCTGCTTCTATATGCCCATCGACTTTGTGCTAAAGCGCAATTTCCGAAATCCTTTGTATGACGACAGGCGTGCATCGTGCAATATCTATCTCGACAACAAGTCTAGCTGCTACCGAATGAAGGACTTTGGCAACGATGCCTACTCCGGCGACTGCTTTTGGTTTGCAGCCACAATGCTCGGACTGGACGTGAGGAAAGACTTTGTAAAGGTACTTGAAATCATAAATCGGGACTTGCAGCTGAATATTTGCATTGAAAGGAAAGAACATAGTAATCCCCACACAATGATGATGAAGCCTTGCAAACCAACCTTAGTACAACCACCTAACCAGCTCAAGAAGATGGAAGGTAAAAAGTGGTACAAGCTAATTGAGCAATCTTTCAATGTCAAAGAACTAGACTATTGGGAGCAATATGGTATTGATACTAAGACTCTGCAACGTTTTCATGTAAAGTCGCTTGCTCGCTATGAGTCTGTCTCCAATGAGGGTAAGCCGTTTACACTTGGTTCAACACATGAAGATCCGATGTTTGCATACAGTATGGGGAAGTTTGTAAAAGTCTATCGCCCTAAGAGTAAGCTGCGCTTTCTTTATGGGGGTGAGAAAGTGAACGACTATGTCTTTGGCTTCCAGCAGCTGCCCAGTAAAGGGGATGTTGTTTTCATCACAGGTGGGGAGAAAGACGTACTTTCACTTTCGGCTCATGGTTTCAACGCCATCTGTTTCAACAGTGAGACGGCACAGATTCCTGAGAATATCATCGAAGGATTGCAGCTCCGCTTTCGCCACATTATTATATTGTACGACTCTGATGAGACAGGCATAAGAGAAGCTAAACGGCAGACAGATGCACTTGCTCAATACAAGGTATTGAGTCTAACCTTACCATTGCAAGGGGGTAAGTCGGAGAAGGATATATCGGACTTCTTTGCCTTGGGCAATGAAGCAAAGAACTTGAAAGTGCTTCTTAATGATATGTTCACCAATATGTATGCACAGACAATGATGATATTGCAATCTTGTGAGATAGACTACGATAATCCGCCAGACGCTTCAAAGTCGGTGGTGGCAGTAAATGGTGTTCCTCTTGGAACGCAGGACAATCTGTTTTGTATCACAGGTGGAGAAGGAACAGGCAAAAGCAACTACATTGCCGCCATCCTTGCCGGCACTCTTGGGAGAGAACGATTAAAGGCAGAGCAAACCTTGGGATTGGAAGTAACAGCCAATCCCAAAGGATTGGCTGTACTTCACTACGATACAGAGCAATCGGAGGCACAACTCTATAAGAACTTGGAGAAGACACTTCGCAGGGCTGGTGTCAAGTCCGTGCCAGAGTTTTATCATTCCCTCTATCTGGCATCGCTATCACGCAAGGACAGACTGAAGATTATTCGTGAAAGTATGGACTTATTCCATCACAAGCACGGGGGAATACACCTTGTGGTCATTGACGGTATAGCAGACCTGATACGCTCCGCCAACGACGAGACGGAGAGTATAGCCATCGTAGACGAACTCTATCAATTGGCAGGGATTTATAATACTTGCATTATTTGTGTCCTACATTTTGTACCTAACGGCATTAAACTCAGAGGACATATAGGCTCGGAGCTGCAACGTAAGGCAGCCGGCATTCTCTCCATTGAGAAGGATGACAATCCTGAATACTCAGTCGTCAAGGCTCTGAAAGTGCGTGACGGCAGTCCTCTAGATGTGCCGATGATGCTCTTTGGCTGGGATAAGAAAGCCGATATGCACATTTATCGTGGGGAAAAGTCGAAGGAGGATAAAGAGAGACGCAAGACCGATGAGCTGTTGGCTGTTGTAAAGTCTGCATTCCGTGCCAAACTAAAGTTATCATATCAAGAGTTATGCGACGTGTTGATGCGAGAAATGGAAATCAAGGACCGAACGGCAAAGAAGTACATTGCCTATATGAAGGAGCAGCGTATCTTGTCGCAAGACACAAGTGGTAACTATCAAAAAGGAGAATTATGCCATACATAGAACATACTTCAGAAAAGGATTGGTGCAAGCGATTGTTTGACAGATTGAAAACTGTCGAGAATAAGCTCGATCAACTGCTTGTACTGAAAGAGCAGTCTGTTGATACAACTACCCATCCGCCTCTTAAACCGGAGTATCTTGACATCATCGACGTATCGAAAATTCTCAAAGTGGAGCAAAAAACCATCTACAACTGGGTATGGGCTCACAAAATACCATATCTTAAAGCTAACGGAAGACTTCTTTTTCTTCGTGAAGAGATAGACGAAATGCTACGCAAGCGTGATGAATGGTAATCATCTTTCACGATATGAATATATATTTTGTTATGTAAATGCTTGCGTTTACATAACAAAATGTGTATCTTTGCACAAAGATTGAATTGTATGACAAGCAAGGGTATTAAGAAGAAAATATCGGAATTTGAAATGGGAAAAGTCTTTAAGTTAGAAGACTTAGGGCTTTTGCACACCGAGCATCAAGCAGCAGTGATGACTTTACGAAGACTTGTGGAAAAAGGAGAAATAGAGCGGCTCAGTCCGGGTCTCTACTATAAACCTAAAATAACACCTTTCGGAGAAGTCGGACCTACTATGGAAGAAAGATTTCGGGATTTATTATACAAAGATAACCGCCCTATAGGTTATCTGACAGGATTCTACGCCTTCAACTTATTGGGACTTACCACACAGCAATCTACCACCCTCGAAATTGGGACAAACTTCCCTCGTCGAAATAGAAAACGAGGTATGTATGCAGTTCGGTTTGTAATACAAAAGAATGAGATAAACAAGGAGCTTATTGATATGCTACGCCTGTTGGATTGCCTTAAATGGATAAAAAAGATACCCGATACGACTGTTGACCAATCCTATTCTCGTTTGAAGAATTTAATAAATGCCTATTCTAAAAAAGAACAGGACCGGATAGTGGAACTTTCGATGAAATACTCTCCTTTAACTCGTGCCCTGCTGGGTTCGATGCTTTCTGACAAATCATTGACAGATAAATTATATCAATCGCTTAGTCCGCTAACGCAATTTAGGATTGGACTTTCACCATCACTCGCAAAAAAACAATGGAACATACAATAGCCAAACAACTGCATTTGGAAAAAGAAAATTTCAGAGACCTGCTTCATGCCGCTTCTGAGGATCTCACCATCCCTATCCAACTGGTAGAGAAGGATTACTACATCTCGTCCATACTTCGTGCTCTTTCTGAAAGTAGTTATACCGAACAGATAGTATTCAAAGGTGGTACATCCTTGTCTAAGGCTTATCAACTGATAAACAGATTTTCCGAAGATGTAGATTTTGCTGTCATAAGCGAACACATGAGTGGTAATCAAGTAAAAATGCTACTTTCGCACCTCATGAAAGAAGTTACAGCTAATTTGAAAGAGGATTTAGATTTCAGCGATATTTCCAAAGGATCAAAATATAGAAAACAAGCTTTTCTCTACGATACTCAAGTAGGATTGGATGAATTATCCAACCCTGTACCAGCAAGAATTATAGTGGAAATCAGTGCATTTGCCAATCCATTTCCCCATGAAATACGAATAATTGAGCCGTTTGTAACTACATTTCTAAGAAAGAAGGGAATGAGTTCCTTTATAGAACAGTATAATCTTACACCCTTTGAGTTAAACGTGTTGTCACTCAGACAAACTTTATGTGAGAAAGTTGTATCGCTTATTCGTTTTTCAATGAGCGACACTCCATTGGCATCATTGACATCCAAAGTACGTCACTTCTATGATTTGGATGCACTCCTAAGCATAGAACAATTACAAAACTATATTTCTAGTGATGCGTTTGTGTCAGATTTAACAACACTGATAAAACACGATCAGCAAGCCTTTGATGAGCCAAGAGGCTGGAAGCTTTTGGACAACCTAAATCAATCTCCCTTGATAAAAGACTTTGAAAATATATGGAGTTCTCTGACACCGAAATATATTGAGAATTTATCTAAAATCGCATACCGTAAGATACCATCACCAGACAATATAAAATCCTCTTTCACCAAGGTTCTCCACTCGATAGAAAATATTGATTTAGGACGGCAAGAGAATTAAACATTTAGGAAAGAACGAATATTCATAAAGAAAATCTCTTTTGTTTTACAGAAAAGCCCCAAAAGTTAGAAACAAAACTTTTGGGGCACATTATTTCGGAATTAGATGTTTTAATGCCGCCATTTCGGACGAAAACTCTGTGAGCGATTATCTGCTTCTTGTGTCTGTTCATTGCCTATTTTTATTGATATAGAAGTCTCATTTTCGGACAGACTATTTCCCTGTTCTTCTTTGTCTTCTTTGTCCGCTGAAAGCGTTAATGCAATCTTCCTATCCAGTTCTGCAGCTTGCCCTTTGAGCGAACGAAGCTCGTCCTCTTTTCTCCATGAGCCATTGGCGATAGCGGTATAGATTTCCTTATTGGCTGCCACCTTCTCTTTCTCCTTCTCGTGCGATTCTATCACTTTCGGGATACGCTCCAAGGCATTAACGAAGTTCTCGCACGCAAGTTTTGGGTCGGCAGCCAGCTTACCATTATTATAGGTATAGTAGATACTCTCCTGCCCTTTGACAAAGAAACGGTTCACAGAGCAGTCAAACAAATCTTTTGAGGTACTCTCCGTCTTCACCATGATGGAAAAACCATAAATCTCACCGATTTTATTGTACTCGCCTTTGGTACGTGCCTTGTCGTTAATTTCTTGCAGGCGTGCGGCAATGACCTTGATGTCCGTACTGTCCTCCACACCTTTAATGACAAGGTTATTGATAGGATTACCTTCTTTGTCACGCTCCACACGCTTCTCAAAGCACGCCAAGTCTGCCTTGGCTTCCTTGATCTTGTCTGAATGGAAAGACACGGAGCTGTCAATCTCTGCCAACTTTCCCGTTGCGGCATCACGCTCACGGAGGAAGTTCTTACGCTCGGATTCCAAGGTAGCAATCTTCTTGTCAAGTTTGGCTTTCTCCAAAAGGTCGGTGTTGCCCGAAAGCACTGCCACATATTCAGAGAAGTTCATACCGCTGTCCTCGTCCATCGACCCTTCATCAATGGTACGGCTACCAAGCGTGTTTGTCTTCAGCTGGTTGATGAAAAGCTGCTTATTATGCAGCAGGTTGAACTTGTAACTGTCCAATGAGCGTTCTACGGCATAGATGATGACATCGACCTTGTTGTCTGCAAATCCTTTGGCAATAAGGTTTCCCTTGCGCACAGCTCGTCCGTTACGCTGCTCCAAGTCCGATGGTCGCCAGGGCGTATCCAAATGATGCACCGCAACGGCACGCTGCTGTGCGTTTACGCCTGTTCCCAACATAGAGGTAGAACCGAAGATAATGCGAATGTCACCACGGTTCATCGCATCTACCATCGCTTTCTTTGCCTTCTCGTTCTTGCACTCCTGAATGAAGCGTATCTCGTAGGACGGGATATGATAGTCCTCTACCAACTTACGCTTTATCTCAGAATAGATGTTCCATTCGCCAGGCTTGTAAGTCCCCAAATCAGAGAAAACAAACTGTGTCCCTTTCTGTGCGTCGAACTTTTGGTAATAGTCATTGAGCATCTTCGCGCAATGGCTTGCCTTGTTGTCGATATGATCTGAGTACCCATTTTCATCTATCATGCGTAAATCAAGGCTCATCTT
>NZ_ADFQ01000063.1:0-12586 GCF_000177355.1 Prevotella amnii CRIS 21A-A | reverse complement strand
AAAAACAAAAGTAGGCAAATATAAAAGTATCTAAACAACCCTTCTATTACTATTTACTATTTACTCAAATGTAAGTTTTTTTTTGTAGCTTTGCAGGTATATTGAGAAAGATTTGTGTTTTTTTTAAGTGGATAATACAAACTATAATAATAGTTTATATTATAATTATTGTACTGTTGCATCTTCCAGTAGTACAAAACGTAATAGGTATAGGTATATCTAAAGCTATTTCAGAAAAATTAGGAACACACGTTAAGATAGACCAGATAGAATTAGGCTTTTTAAATCGTATTGTTATTAATAATATGATTATTTATGATCAGCGGAATTGTAAAATGCTTTCTGCAGAGCGTTTAGCATTTAAAGTAGATGTAATTCCTTTGATAGAGAAAGGCTGCTTGTCAGTTTCTTCAGTCCAACTTTTTGGTATGAAAGGCATCTTTTATAAGCCCCAAGAAGCTCCTGCGAATTATCAATTTATCTTAGATTCTTTATCTTCAAATACTAATTCTGAAAGAAGTAATTTTAATATATCTATTCGTAATCTTATAATGCGTAATTGTTTTTTAAAGTATGATCGTTTGGGAGAGCCATTGCGAAATTATGGTTTTGATTTGAATCATATACGAATAGGAAATTTATCAGCTAATCTTATTATTAATAATATAGCTCACGATACCATAAGTGCAGAGGTTCGCTCACTAAGTTTAAAAGAAAGAAGTGGATTTAAATTAGATAGATTAGGATTAAAGTTGTTTGCAGATAGTAAGCATGCAGAGCTTTCTAAAGTTAATATAGTTACACCATATAGCAAATTGTTAGGGGCTAATATTAATGTGTATTATTGTTTTGAAAAAGGCAAATTAAAAAAGTCGTCTTTAAGAGGTAAAGTGAGATTTAATGATGCTATAATATCAACTTCTGATGTTCGGCTATTTGTGCCAGCTTTGAGTCATGTTAATAGAAGATTTAGTTTATCTATAAATTCTACATATAATGTAAATAGAATAAAGTTGTCTAAATTTTCACTATCCTCTTGTGATCGTTCATTGTTTGTTAAAGCTAAGGGAGAATTAAGATTAAGTCATCGTGTTCCAGATATTTATCTTAATAAGGTATCTTTTGGTATAGATAGTTCTACCCTTAAGTCGATAGATAATATTTTTAAATTGAAAATTCCTAAAAAGATTATTGACTTAGGTAATATTTATTATCAAGGATCTTTTATGCGTACTAAACAATTACTTAGTATTAAAGGGCATTTACGGAACAAGGTAGGTGAAGCTAATATAAATTTAAAAATAAAAGATAGGAATTTTACGTTGAGCATATATAGTCCATTAATAAGGATGTATAAAATTATAGGAGATGCAAGATATGGTAACCTCTCTATAGGTATGAACCTTTTAGGAACTACTGATTTAAAGAATGTTGGCTTAAACGTAACCGTTCCATCTTTCGTATATAATAATTATTCTTATAAAAACATAAGTGTAAAAGGCTTGTATGCTAATGATAGTTTTGGTGGGAAAGTAAGAATAAATGATCCTAATGGAACTTTATCTTTTAAAGGGGTTGTGTCTGATATCTATAAATTTATATCTAAAAAGAAAAAATTAAACATAAAAGCAAAGGTTATAGTTAAGAAAGTAGATTTATCAGCTTTTCATTTCACAAAAATATTAGGTTCTCATATTATTGGTTTTACTTCAGAATTAAAAGGTTCATTCTCTAATTTATATGATATTAGTGGCTTTTTCAATTTTTCAAATGTAACAATTAGCAGCAAGGATAAAGTACTTTCTATAAAAAAAATAAGAATAAATACAGAGAATGATAAATTGATTAAAAACATTGATATAGAGAGCGATTATGGCGAAGCTCATGTTAGCGGTTCTTATAATTTGTCTACTCTTTTTCAAAGTTTTAAAAATATAATTCATGCTTACCTTCCCAGTCTTGTTAGTGAGAGATATATCCCTATGGGTAAATATAATAAAATAGCATTTGATGTGCAACTTAAAAATTATGATGCTATAAAAGAGTATATTAAGCTGCCTTTAAAATTGGAAAGTCCTCTTGCTTTTAATGGAAAATTTAATGAGAAAACAAAAGATATTGACTTTTTCTTTGAGTCGAAGAAAGTTTCTTTTGCTGACACTGAGATGAAGAATGTTGATATAAGAGTAGGTTCTAAGGAGGGCAACCTTATAACAACTATAAAAGGAGAGTATAATAACGCCAAGAAGCCGCATTTTTATATTAATACTTTTGCAAGAATAGGACAGAATAAGATTTCATCTATTATAAATTGTACTACAGAAGGGAAGATTCCTTTTAAGAGTGTTATAAATAGTGATATATTGTTTTACAATCATGGCGGTTCTCTTGCTACGCGAGT
Organism: Prevotella amnii CRIS 21A-A; assembly: GCF_000177355.1. Classification (NCBI taxonomy): domain Bacteria; kingdom Pseudomonadati; phylum Bacteroidota; class Bacteroidia; order Bacteroidales; family Prevotellaceae; genus Prevotella; species Prevotella amnii. The sequence continues at coordinate 10,185 of NZ_ADFQ01000063.1, read as the reverse complement.
TCATTTTAACCCTTCTAATATTAATATAGATACGATAAGTCTTACTTTACAACCTTCTGATATGATATATTATCGCAAGAATCTGATAATAAATCATTTTGAAATATCTAATAAGACACAGCATATAATAGTAAATGGTAAGACTTCTGGTGATCCTGAGGATTCTCTTTCAGTTTATCTAAAGGATATAGAAGTGCCTTATATTCTCGATTTAGTTAATTTCCATGATGTTAATTTTGGAGGGTTAGCGTCAGGTACAGCTTCTGTTAAATCTATATTCTCTCACCCTATAATAAATACTAAACTTTTTGTAAAAGACTTTACCTTTCAAGATGGTCATATGGGTGAACTTACAGCGGAATCAACTTATGATAGTAAGAACGAAATTGCTTATATTAATGCTAAAGCTGTGGCTAATAATAGTTCTTATACAGATATAAAGGGATATGTTGATTTGAAAAACGAGTATATCAACTTGCCTATATATGCGCATAACACTAAACTTTATTTTATGAAAAGTTATTGTGATTCGTTTATGGATAATATAGAAGGTTCTATTAATGGCTGGTGTAAAGTAGTAGGCCCTCTTAGTCATATTAATCTTGAAGGCGACTTAGTAGCTAATGGTAGAATGTCAATTATCCCTATAGGCACTACTTATACCTTTGAGAATAGTCATATAAAAATGCTTCCTAATGAGATTATCTTTGATAAAGATACTATTAGAGATGTTAATAATAATATCGGAGTTATAACAGGAGGTTTGAGTCATGATTATTTAAGTAATTTTTCTTATAATGTGAATATAGCAACAAAGAATCTGTTATGTTATAATTTTCCACAACAAATTAATAAGGAGTCGTTTTGGGGTGTTGTTTATGGTACAGGTACATGTCATATAAAAGGTTTATCAGGCGAAACTACTTTAGATGTGAATTTATCTCCTGAGCCGAATTCACATATAGTTTATGATGCAAGTCGGGCAAGTTCTTTAGGGGAAAATTATTTTATAAGGTGGAATGAAGTAAAGAAGGATTCTCTTATGAGTAAAGAAAAAAAGTTAGAAGTAACTAATAATAGGGATACTATAGGCTCGGGAAATAATGATGTTGTATTTCACAATTTTAATAATCTTAGTGATCTTAATATAAACTTTCTTTTTAATACTAATCCAAATCTTACCATGGAGGTTATCACAGATGAATCTACTCGCGATAATCTACTTCTTAATGGATATGGAGGCATACGTGCTACTTATTATAATAAAGGTTCTTTCCAAATGTATGGTAATTTTTTTGTAGATCATGGTGCGTATAATATTACGATAGAAAATGCAATTAAAAAGACTTTTGCTTTTCAGCCGACATCAACAATTGTTTTTGGTGGTGATCCTTTTAATGCTACACTTAATTTACAGGGGTTCTATTCTCTTAGCTCGGTATCACTTAGTGATTTGCAGATAGGACAGCCTCTTTTCTCTACTAATACGAAAGTAAATTGTTTACTTAACATTAAAGGTACGGCAGGTTCGCCTAATGTTACTTTTGGTATAAATTTCCCTAATTTGTCTGATGATGCTCAACAAATAGTTCATTCTTTGCTTAATTCTGAAGAGGATCTTAATCAGCAAGTGTTATATCTATTAGCTATTGGAAGGTTTTATCCTCAAACAAGTAATAACTCTTTACAGAATAATGCTGCTCAGCATCGCACTTCTTTAGCAGTGCAAAGTTTGCTATCAGGAACATTATCCCAACAAATAAATACAATACTTTCAAATGTTATAAATTCAAACAACTGGAATTTTGGAACAAATATAGCTACTGGTAATGAAGGACTTAATAATGCAGAGTATGAAGGAATATTTTCAGGAAGATTGTTTAATGATCGTTTACTGTTAAATGGAGAGTTGGGCTATAGAGATAATGTAGCTACAAACTCATCTTCTTTTATTGGAGACTTTGATCTTCGTTATTTATTACAAAAAAATGGTAATGTGGCTTTTCATTTCTACAATAAGAATAATGATCGTTATTTCGCACGTAATTCTCTTACTACACAAGGTATTGGTATTATTCTGAAGAAAGATTTTACTAATTTGCGAGATCTTTTTGGCTTACATAATAAAAATAAAAAAAAATAAAGCAATATCACTGATGTACAGATTATTATTATTAACTTTGCACATAGTTTGGATTTATTATATCCTTACGTGAGAGAATTATTCATATAAAGTCTAACTTTATTAAATTATTAATTAATTAAAATTTATGACAAATTTAGAAAACGTCAAGCCACTTGATGATTTCAATTGGGACGAGTTCGAGAACGGTACAAGTGTAGATGCAAGTAAGAAAGATCTTACTAAAGTTTACGATGACACTCTTAACAAAATTCAAGAAAACCAAGTTGTTGAAGGCACAGTTATCTCTGTTGATAAGAAAGAGGTTGTGGTTAACATTGGTTATAAGAGCGATGGTATTATACCAGCATCGGAGTTCCGTTACAATCCTGAGTTAAAAGCAGGCGACAAAGTCGAGGTTTTTGTAGAGAGTCAGGAAGATAAGCGTGGTCAGTTAGTTCTTTCTCATAAGAAAGCTCGTTTACAGAAGAGCTGGGAGAATATAAATGCTGCTCTTGATAACGATGAAATCATTCAGGGTTACATTAAGAGTCGTACTAAAGGTGGTATGATAGTTGATGTATTTGGTATTGAAGCTTTCTTGCCTGGTAGCCAAATTGACGTTCATCCTATACGCGACTACGATGTTTTTGTAGGTAAGACAATGGAATTTAAGGTTGTTAAGATAAATCAGGAATTCCGTAATGTTGTTGTGTCTCATAAGGCACTTATTGAGGCAGAATTGGAAGCACAGCGCAAAGAGATTATTTCACATTTGGAGAAAGGTCAGATTCTTGAAGGTACAGTTAAGAATATTACTACATATGGTGTGTTTATCGACTTGGGAGGTGTAGATGGTCTTATTCATATTACAGACCTTTCATGGGGTCGTGTAAGTGATCCTCATGAGGTTGTTACTCTTGATGAGAAAATTAAGGTAGTTATTCTTGATTTTGATGAAGAGAAGAAGCGTATTGCTTTAGGTTTGAAGCAGCTTACTCCTCATCCTTGGGATGCTTTAGATGCAGATCTTAAGGTAGGTGATCATGTAAAAGGTAAGGTAGTCGTTATGGCAGACTATGGTGCTTTTGTAGAAATACAGCCAGGTGTTGAGGGGTTAATTCATGTTTCAGAGATGAGCTGGAGTCAGCATTTACGTTCTGCACAGGAGTTTATGAAAGTTGGTGATGAGGTAGAAGCTGTTATCTTAACTCTTGATCGTGACGAGCGTAAGATGTCTCTTGGCATTAAACAATTAAAGGCTGATCCTTGGGAATCTATTGAGGACAAATATCCTATAGGTTCTAAGCATATTGCTAAGGTGCGCAATTTCACTAATTTTGGTATCTTTGTAGAGTTAGAAGAAGGTGTAGATGGTTTAATTCATATTTCAGATCTTTCTTGGACAAAGAAGGTGAAACATCCTTCAGAGTTTACTCATCAAGGGGCAGAAATAGATGTAGTTGTACTTGAGATAGATAAGGAAAATCGTCGTTTAAGCTTAGGACACAAGCAGCTTGAGCCTAATCCATGGGATGAATATGAGTCTATTTATACTCCAGGTTCTGTTCATACAGGTAAGATAACAGAGGTAATGGATAAAGGTGCAGTTATTGCTTTAAACGAAGGTGGTGAAGGCTTTGCTACTCCAAAGCATCTTGTTAAGGAAGATGGTTCCCAAGCACAGCTTGGTGAGGAGCTACCATTTATGGTTATAGAGTTTGTAAAGGATACAAAGCGTATTATTCTTTCTCATTCTCGTACATTTGAAGAGGTTAAGGAAGAGCAGCCACGTCGTTCGCGCAGTAATAGTAACAATACAGCTCGCAAGCAAGAAGCTGCAGCACAAGTTAATAATGTAGCAGCAGGAACTTCTCTTGGTGATCTTGATGTTCTTGCAGATCTTAAGAAAAAAATGGAAGGTAAGTAAAATATACTTTTCACTTTTTTAGATATTATTTGGAGGATGTGTAAAAAAAATTATGCACATCCTCTTTTTTTATGTGAAATATTGGCGTAATAAGCCATATTTCTTTTTAGCTTATTAAATGTTCATTACGTCTAATATAATTCTTTTATAAAAATATTTTGTCATGGTTTTCATGTTATATTAAAGATTATTATAGGCTGTTTTAAATGTTATTATAAGCAATCTCAACGTACTAAGATTTTCTTTTTTTTGTTTTTTTATTACCTTTGCACCGTTTTAGAGGATTTTAGGAGGTATTTTACCAGTCCTCTTAGTATTTATTTATTAAATATTAATTATGTACAAAACCAATTTTAACAAGCGTAGCGTTATCAAGTTTAAGCACTTTTCACGTCACGGCTATTCACTTTTTTCTGTGTTAGGGAAAGAAGTGGTGATTGGTGTTTTGAGCGTTGCTACCCTTCAGCATGCTACAGCAAAGAGCATTAGTAACGAAGGTGTAAAAGCAAGCAACGATTCTACACTTTTAAACCAATCTCCGGTTATGATGAACGAAGTGTGTGTGACTGGTTCGCGCGCTCCACTTGCTAATAGTAAGCAAGCGAGAAAGGTAATTGTACTAGAGCATGATGATATTATGCATGCCCCTGTACAAAGTGTTAATGATTTGCTGAAGTATGCAGCAGGAGTAGACGTAAGGCAGCGTGGTCCTATTGGAGCACAAACTGATGTCAGCATACGAGGTGGAAATCAAGAACAGATAGCAGTGCTATTAAATGGCATTAATATTTGTGATCCTCAAACAGGACATAATGTTTTCGATTTCCCATTAGACATTTCTCATATCAAGCGGATTGAGATTTTAGAAGGACCTGCAGGGCGCGTTTATGGTACTTCTTCTTTATTAGGCGCAATTAATGTTATTACTCAAACTCCACAAAACTCATCATTTGATTTTCATATAGATGGCGGATCATATGGTTATTTCTCAGTAGGAGCTCGTGGTAATATAACAAATAAAAAATGGACTAATCAGGTTTCAGCTAACTTTACTCGTAGTGATGGCTATTTACGAAATAAAGCAGGTATGCTGAACTCAGATTATAAGACCTCTAAACTGTTTTATAATGGTATTTATTCAGGTGCTCAATGGTTATTTAATTGGCATGCAGGATTTAGTATTAAAGACTTTGGCTCTAATACATTTTATGGAGTTAAATGGGACGATCAGTTTGAGCATACCGCAAAGTTATATACTGCCATACAAGCTGAAAATAAGGTAGGTAATCTTCGCATACGTCCGTCAGTATATTGGAATAGGGGTTGGGATAGATTTGAGTTATTCCGGAATAGCCCCCAAAAATATCCATTTAATTATCATTGCACTGATGTGGTAGGTAGTAATCTAAATGCTTATTATATATGGTCGGATGCGAATAAGACAGCATTTGGATTAGAGGTTAGAAACGAGAAAATAAAGAGTACAATACTTGGAGATAACCTTTATAAGCCTATAAATATTAACGGAACCGATAGACAGTATTTAAAAGGACTAAACAGGACTAACTGCCAATTTTATTTAGAGCAAAATATTAGTTTAGATCGTTTAACTCTTTCAGGAGGTTTCATTGCTGTAAAAAACAGTCAGGCTAATATGCCTTTAAAGTTTTTCCCAAGTTTAGATGTTAATTATAGTATTAACAGCAACTTGCAAATATACGCATCTCATAATACTGCCCTGCGTATGCCTTCTTTTACGGAATTATATTATTCTGTAGGTGGGTTTAAGGCTGATAAGCACTTACGTCCAGAGGAATTAAGTGCATATGAAGTAGGAGTAAAATATGTAAACAATTATATCATTACTTCTGCAAATATCTTTTATAATCATCATCATAATCTTATCGATTGGATTAATGATGGTAGTAAGGATAAAAACGGTTCCTTAATCTGGAAGAGTGTTAATTTTGGATCTATTAATGACCTTGGAGTAGAGTTTTCTACTAAAATGTTGCTCTCAAGGATTTTCCCATCTCAACATATTCTAAAGAATTTTAATTTATCTTATTGTTATCTTGATCAGAATAAAGAGGGAGAAGATAATATTAATAGTAAATATGTTTTAGATTATCTAAAAAACAAGTTAGTTTTAGGATTGGATATGAATATCGTAAAACACCTCAACCTTAATGTTAATTACCGTTTTCAGCATCGTATGAATGGTTATCTTGATATAGCTGGTAATTATCATGATTATGGTAGTTATGGTGTTTTAGATGCACGACTTAGCTGGGAAGCTAAAAAATGGAATGCTTACATTAATGCAAATAATATATTGGGATGTCATTATGTTGATGTTGCTAATGTGAAACAGCCCGGAGCTTGGGTTGTAGCTGGAATTGCAGTTAAGTTGTAAAAATCATTAACTAACAGATAAAATTTAATATATAAATGAAAAGGCTGAACTTCTTATTAGGAGTTTAGCCTTTTTATAGTTTTTATAGCTATTTTGTAAAATTATAAATTGCTTTTCATTGTAAAGTATCTTATTAATAAGTATAGATATATTTTAATGTAGTATTTTATCTAATCAAAGATATTTATAGTATGTAAGAATTATTATATTAACTTTTTTTCAATTATCTTCCAATTATCATCTATTTAAAAATAACTATCTTTGTACAAATTTAAACAGTAACCAAGTGGCTAATAATGTAGTCAAAGAAAGAGTTCGAGATATCTTGGATAGTTATCTTGAAATAAATAATCATCGTAAGACGGCTGAACGTTCTGCTATTTTAGATGCAGTCTATGATATGTCTGGACATTTTACGTTAGATGAATTAGGGAAAGAATTAGAAAGGCGTAATTTTAGAGTATCTCGTGCAACTTTATATAACACGATGCGGCTCTTTATAGAGCTACGCTTAGTAATAAGACATCGCTTTATTGGGCAGACTAAGTATGAAGGGGCTTTTAATAATGAAGATCATATTCATCAGATATGTACAGTTTGTGGGACAGTAACGGAATTAGACGCACCAAATATAGTAACAGCCATAAAGGAAACGAAATATTCACGTTTTAAGAAAGATGGTTTTTCGTTATATATCTATGGTATATGTTCACGTTGTCAAATATCGCTTTCAAGGCAGAGAAATAAAGCGTTAAGTAAGAAACAAGATAAATCATCACAAAAATAAGCAAATGAATACAGCTAAAGTAGATGTCCTGTTAGGATTACAATGGGGCGATGAAGGTAAAGGAAAGGTAGTAGATGTACTTACTCCTAAGTATGATGTAATAGCAAGATTTCAAGGAGGTCCAAATGCAGGGCATACTTTGGAGTTTGAAAATCAAAAGTATGTGTTACGTTCTATTCCTTCTGGTATCTTTCAAGGTGGTAAAATAAATATTATTGGTAATGGTGTTGTTTTAGCTCCTGACCTTTTTATGAATGAAGCCAAGGAATTAGAAAAAAGTGGTCATTCATTAAAAGAGAGGTTGTTAATATCGAAGAAAGCACATCTTATATTACCTACTCATCGTCTGCTTGATAGAGCTAATGAAGCTGCTAAAGGAAAGTCGAAGGTGGGTACTACGGGTAAAGGCATAGGACCTACTTATACTGACAAAATAAGTCGTAATGGGCTGCGTGTAGGTGATATATTAGATAATTTTGAAGCAAAATATGAAGCTCATAAGGCTCGTCATATAGAAATGTTAGAAGCTCTGAAATGGACAGATTTTTCAGAACTTAAAGAAATGGAAAAAGTGTGGTTAGAAGGGATTTCGTTCTTAAAAGAATTTAAGTTTGTAGATTCTGAGCATGAAATACACCATTTATTAAAAGAAAACAAGTCAGTACTTTGTGAGGGAGCACAAGGCACTATGCTTGATGTTGATTTTGGTTCTTATCCTTTTGTAACATCTTCAAATACTGTTACCGCAGGTGCATGTACAGGTTTGGGCATCGGTCCTAATAGTATAGGGAATGTATATGGTATTATGAAAGCTTATTGCACTCGTGTGGGGTCTGGTCCTTTTCCGACAGAATTATTTGATGAAACTGGTAAAACTTTAAGAGATATAGGGCATGAGTATGGTGCAGTTACAGGAAGAGAACGCCGTTGTGGTTGGATAGATTTAGTACAATTAAAATATTCGGTTATGATAGATGGCGTAACAGAACTTATCATGATGAAAAGTGATGTCCTTGATGGTTTTGACACCATTAAGGCTTGTGTTGCTTATGAACTTCCTAATGGAGAAGTAACTGAAAATTTTCCTTATGATATAAATAATATAAAACCTATTTATAAGGAGTTTAAAGGTTGGAAACAAGATATGACCCAATGTAAATCAGAATCAGGCTTCCCAAAAGAATTTAGTGATTATGTTGCATTTATAGAGCATTATCTTGGGGTACGAATAGGTATTATATCTTTAGGTCCAGATAGAACACAAACTATAATCCGTTAAAGTTTTTTTATATTGCAGAATATTAAGATGTTTTGATTTTATATAGCTTTTAAAATCATAAGAAAAACATAACCAATTGGGGTTATATTACAAAAAAATAGTATAAAAAAAATATGGCAAATAAACCTTCTATACCTAAGGGAACTCGAGACTTCGGGCCTGAGGAGATGGCAAAACGTAATTATATTTTTGATACAATAAAGCATGTCTATGCTCTATATGGCTTTCAACAAATAGAAACTCCTGCCATGGAAACATTTCATACTTTGATGGGAAAGTATGGAGAAGAGGGAGATAAATTACTTTTTAAGATATTAAATTCTGGAGATTATCTAAAGACAATTAGTGATGAGGAAATTCTGCAGCGTAATATTTTAAAACTTCAGACAAAATTATGTGAGAAAGGTTTACGTTATGATCTAACCGTACCTTTTGCACGTTATGTTGTTATGCATAGAGAAGAACTACACTTGCCCTTTAAACGTTACCAGATACAGCCAGTATGGCGTGCTGATAGGCCACAGAAAGGACGTTATCGTGAGTTTTATCAATGCGATGCAGATATTATTGGTTCTGATTCTCTTTTAAACGAAGTAGAGTTATTACAAATAATAGATACTGTTTTTACTAAGTTTGGTATTAGGGTACAAATAAAAATAAATAACAGGAAAATTCTTACAGGTATAGCAGAGGTCATTGGCGAAAGAGAAAAGATTGTAGCTATTACTGTAGCGATAGATAAACTTGAGAAAATAGGACTAAGCAAGGTTAATGAAGAGCTTCGTTCTGTAGGCATTTCAGATGAAGCTATTGATAAGTTGCAACCTATTATTAAGTTTGATGGTTCTAATGAAGAGAAATTAGATGTTATTGCTGGTGTACTTAAGGATAGTGAGATAGGTCTTGAAGGAGTAAATGAGCTTCGCTTTATTCTAAGTAAATTGAAATTATTAAACTTGCAGAATGAAACGCAAATAGATCTTACTTTAGCTCGTGGATTAAATTATTATACGGGAGCAATCTTTGAGGTTAAGGCTTTAGATACACAAATAGGTTCTATTACAGGAGGAGGTAGGTATGATAACCTTACTGGTATATTTGGAATGCAAGGTATTTCTGGTGTAGGAATTAGTTTTGGAGCTGATCGTATTTATGATGTTCTAACTACTCTTGACCTGTATCCTAAAGAAAGTGTATCGGGTACTCAAGTGCTATTTATAAACTTTGGAGATAAGGAAACAGCTTATTGTCTACCTATTATATCAAAGGTCCGTAAGGCAGGAATACGTGCAGAGATCTATCCTGATAGTGTGAAAATGAAGAAGCAGATGAGTTATGCTAATGCTAAAGGCATTAAATATGTAGCATTAGCAGGCGAAACAGAAATGAATGTAAATAAGATAACTTTAAAAAACATGATATCAGGGGAACAAACTTTAGTGTCTTCAGAAGAATTAATTAAGTATATTTTAGGATAAGTATTATTATTGCTTAATAAAGCAGATGTAGGTAAATATATTTATCTACATCTGTTTTGTATATCAAACTATGAAAATATTTTTCTTTAATATAAAAAAAGGAGTTTAATGGTAGTAAAAAGGAAATGTAATGTAAAGAGTTTAATGGGAGTTGTCTATAATGCTTATCTATT
>NZ_ADFQ01000064.1:0-101095 GCF_000177355.1 Prevotella amnii CRIS 21A-A | reverse complement strand
CTATTAAATTATAGTTTTAGTTAATATCAATAATCAAATAAAGGAGATGTATCATTATGACACATCTCCTTTATATATTTATTATAATAACTGTATCTTATAAAAGTTTTACTTAACGTAAATAACAGCAAGACGGTTAGAGGTTATACCTTCTACTCCTTTACCTGTAACTTTTTCTACAATAACACCACGGCTACGCAAGTAATGAGCTACTACGTTAGCACGGTTTTCCGACAACTTCTTGTTAAACTTAGCAGAACCTTCAGGAGAAGCTGTACCTACAATTTGTACACGACTACCTTCTTTGATATTGTTAAGTTCAGTCTTAGCAGCTGTAGTTAAAGTATATTTCCCTTGTGCAAAGGTTACAAAAGAAAGGTTAGAAGCAGAAAGATCTTTATTAGCAGGTACTTCCTTAATAACCTCTTTTGTTATAACTTCTGGCTTACGATTACGTAGTTCGTTTATTTGTGCGTTCAAAGCATCAATCTCGGTTTGATCACGTGGAGTTACTTTGACAAAATTGTGAGTACCATTAGAATTCTTAAACTTATAAATCAATCCTGCATTTAATTGAACCATAGAATTGTTTACATCATACTTTATACCTTCGTATCCGTCACCATTCAATAGATAAGTTATAGAAGGCTCTACATATAGCTGCCATTCTTTCTTAGAACCGAAGTTATAAGCAAGATCAACGCCAACTTTAGAAGTTGCAATATTTAAATTGTTTTCGTTATGACTATTAAATGTACGCAACCAGCCTAAACCATAAACAGCACTAACCTCAAAAGCACGAGGTTCACCACTATAATTAGCTATCCAGTTTGTTAAATTAACAGTACCTAATAAAGAAGTATTGATAAAGCGAATAAAAGTACCGTGAGAATCAAAAGGCTTATTAGAGAAATAAGCATTACTTTCTGCAGCCAATCCGAATACTGGAGTAAAATAACGACCAATGCGAAGACCTGCATTAGGATTCAAGTTTTTTAACCAGACATTGTGTTTTGTTACTGTAGAAACACCTCCATTGACACCAATGTACCAATTGTCAAAAGTTTTACTCTCTGCTAAAGTTTGAGCAGAAACTGAAGCTGCCATAGAAATAGCAGCAAACATTAAACATAATTTTTTCATGTTCCTCTGAATTAATCTATTATTTATAATTTATTTTTACCTATTTAAAATCGTCTGCAAAGTAATGTAAAATAAATGAGAATACCAAATTATTATGATAAAAGTTTCTAAAGGTAACCATTTCTTTGCATGCTAATATTAGTGTATGATATAGATAGATTTATGGTAATATCTCAAAAAAAAGGCGAATTTTGATATAAATTTAAGTGTTAATATTCTATTTTATCCATTTTTTCTCGCCACAGATCAAAGGCTTTTATAGCTTCCGATTGTAATAATATTTCTGATGGCTTTTTACGGTATTGTGGTTCCACTTCTATTTCTTGATAGATAAAATCATCATCAAAGCCTATTTTAGCAGCATCTTTTCTATCGTTAGCGTAATATATCTTATCTAAGTGTGCCCAATAAATAGCTCCTAAACACATAGGGCATGGTTCGCAAGAGGTATATATTTCGCACCCTGATAAATTGAAAGTTTTAAGTTTTTCGCATGCAATACGGATAGTGGAAATTTCAGCGTGAGCTGTAGGATCGTTATTTATTGTAACTTTATTGCTACCTTCAGCTATAATTTTTCCGTTATGGCTGATAACTGCTCCAAAAGGTCCGCCGCCATTGCGTACGCTGTTTATAGAAAGCTCAATGGCTCTTAGCATAAGTTCTTTTTTTGTCATTTTTTATACTTTTTATTAGTTAAGGGAGCTAATTAGTTAATCTATCCCTGTAAATATAATTAGATAATATTGAAATGTTTCTGGTAGATGTTATAGAATATTTGTCGCAATTTATCTTCGTTTTCTATTGCTTTGTATATTGTATCTAAATATTTAGCATTTGTAGAATTAGGAATCCATAATTTTATGTATCCTGTCCTGCCGTATTTTTCTTTTATGTGATTGTAGAAATGTTTCCATAATTGTTCTTTGTTTGCTGTAGGATATTTTTTTAATACATATTGTATTGCTCTGTGAAAAACTATTTTTGGTTCTAAATTTCTATTGGCTTCAGCTACTATTTTCCCATATATGCTTCGTGGTGTTCGTGATAGGCTGGCGCGATGATCTTCTACAGCTTCTTTCATTATTCTAAGTTGTTCTGGTGAAAACCATTTCTTTAACCGAGCATCAGCAATAAGAATTTTACCACTTGTAAGGTGATGAATAGCTCGCGGACCTTCCATACCTAAGTCGTGATAAGCAGCTATAACATAAGCCATATTAAGATCAGCACCCACATCTTGTGCTAAAGTCATAGAGTTAGCTATAACTCGTTGTACATGTATGAGCCCATGTGATTTGTCGAAAGTATTGTATCGTGGCAGAATATGTTGTTCAACAAAAGCTACAATATCTAAACTTGCTATTTTTTGCATTTATATTAATGCTTTAAGTATAAATGAAATTGTTGTAAGTAATCCAAAAATAAATATATTACGGGCAGTTTTACCTAATATTTTATTGAGTTCTTTACCTTGTGTTTTTTTCATTTTACGATATGTGCGGGCATGAAGAGTTAGATATACGAGCATAAGAAGTGTAGCTAAAAGAAAGTCGATTAACCTATGTTGCTTCAGTATTAGAATACCGGTAATATGTGCTCCTATAAGGCCTAAAGCAAAATATAGTAAGGCAGAGTATTTTTGTCCTATATGTGTAACGAGAGTCATTTTGCCATTACTTTTATCATTTTCATAATCACGATAATTGTTTACTATTAATAGTGTATCTATTATTAAGCCACAAGCTATTGAGATGAGTAAAACTTGGTAAGGTATCGCAGTTAATGTATCATTGTCAGTGCATAGAAAGTATGTTAGGCATACAGGAATAATACCAAAAAAGCAAAGTACAAGAATATCGCCCAAGGCTAAGTAAGAGAGTGTTGTAGTATAGAGAAAACAGAAAATAACGCATATAATTCCTATTATAACCATTTCCCAACCACCAAAAAAGGCTAAAGGAAGCCCACATAGGCAAGCTAAGATTGTAGTAATTATAATGCCTCGTTTCATAGCTGATAAGCTGATCCAGCCTTCACTGCAGGCACGTCTTGGACCGAGCCGGGTATCGCTATTGTCATTTCCTTTTAAACAATCGTAGTAATCGTTGATGAAATTGGCATCTATTTGCATGATGAAAGCAAAGAGTAAACATAAACCAGCAGGTATTAGCTGTAATTCTTGCCATCCTTTTATGTTAAAAGCTAAAGTTATACCTATCATAACAGGTACTGCTGCTCCTGATAAAGTTTTAGGACGAGCAGCAAGAATCCATGCTTTTAAGCCTTTTATATTATCTATATTAGTATTATCTTTTCTTTGTGTTTGCATTATATGTTTATATTATATATATGGAGAAGCTATAGGTAAGATTAGTTTTAATTAAAGAAATTCCAGCTTAGTCCAAACCTAAATATACGCTGATTTAGAGGGTAATGTGGTGTAAAGAAATAATTTCCATTATTGTTAGCATTGATATGTGAGAACATAACAAAGAAGCGCGTATGTTGCAAAGAGAAATTAGCATAAGCATTTATAATAGGGTAATTACCTATTTTTGTACGACTAAGTTTAGTTTCTTGAATACCAAACGCGCCTATAGCTGGGATATATTCAGGCGCATAATATTTTGTAAACCAACGCATGTCTGTACCTAAGTCGCACTTTAGCACTTTTGCTATCTTAAACCGTAAGTATAGGTTGCTATAAACATTTATAGTAGGCGCAGGAAGTACTATCTCGTTACTTGTTTTTTGGAATGTTAAAACATTGTCCCAATGAAAAATGCCCCAGTGTATGTTTTGCATTAGCTGCATAGTTATTACGCTAATGGGTTTACTATCTTGTCGGACATTTATTTGATTATTTTTCACAAGGTAATTATTGCCATTTAAAACACGATCATTTTGAAGTCCAAAGTAAGTATAGTTATTAAGCAGATCATATCCAAAGCGCAACTTGCTGTCAGTCTTTTTTATATAAAGTGTTGCCATTAAGCGCGAGTGTAGCTGCTTTTTTAAGGCATTATTCCATATAAAGTGTTTGCTAACATAGCGAGTATAGTACATAGAAGGATAGTCGTGATGTATAAAAGCATTTAAGGATAATTGTGTAGTATCGCCTAAAAGATGAATGTTTATCCCGATATTACTATCAACATGGAATTGTCCTAATGATTTTCCTGCAATCCATGTTTCTGCATTTATATTGTAATGCAAAGTTTTACCAGTCATTTTAAGTAGCTGCCCACCTATAGAAATATCATTCTGGTTTTCTGCGTCATATCTTTCGAATAGCGAAAGATTATTAAAAGTTTTATAAGAAGGATACTCATAGTGTCGTATTTCGTGAGATACAAAGGCTTTTAGACCAGCTTTTGCCCACTTATTAAATCCTTCTAATAGTGCTATTGCAAAAGTGTTTTTTAATGCCCAGTGCTTAGTTTGGTCATAAATAGAGTCGTTTGCAGTAGTGCCATAGTTATAAAAGTTATTTGCATAATAGTTTTCAGGACTTTTATAAGCTTGATATATACGTTGGTAATTGTCAAAACGCATTGTATGTATAAGACTTGTAACAGGTACATACTCTCTTTTCATCCATTGAAGAGTGGTATCTTTTTTTTCAATACTTTTTTTGTTAAGCATTGCCATTTGAGCAGAGTCCTGCATGTTTACCTTTATTCTGTTGTCTTCCTTAGGTGTTTTTAAGTTTTGTGTGGGGGCATCTCCTGCAATGGTTGCATCATCTGGTCGTCCGCTTGATTGATGTTGTTTGTCGTATTGTTCTTCATCAAAGTCGTCTCCATTTTCTTTTGCTTTACGGCGTGCCTCTTCTTTAGCTTGCATTTTTGCTTTAGCTTGTTCCGATTTGATAGCAAACTTACGTGCTTCTATCTCTTCTTTCGTCATTGGCACTTTACGAAAGAATCCAAAGCTGTAGCGATGATTGAAAAAAAAGTGTTGGTTATCGTTTCTGTTCCAGTTATTTTCTAATATCGTTGGTATTTCATCAGTAGTGAAATTGTCTTTAAACTTTTCAGGATGAGTTATGTAGGCATCATTGGCTATTCCTCCATTTTCTGCTACCTTTTGATGATTAAGCGACATAAGCAAGTTTGCATTGTAACGTTCTCCTATATATGCCCCCCACATAGAGTAGTTCATGTGTGAGGTGTTTACGCTGTTATAGTAGCCTCGTCCATATATATAATCGAAAATAAAGCCAAATCCCCATTTTTTACCTGCATTAACAGCAAAGAATGCTTTGAAATGGTCTTCTCCATGTAAATCGTTTCCTGCCGTGTTATATGAGAGAATGGTGATGGGTGAGAGTGTAGATGTAAAAAGGAAGTTGCTTGGTTTTATTACAAACTGGTCGTATGGATCTATGAAAATAAACTCAGAGGGAAAACTTCTTTCCAGCAGAATGCGGTTTTGTCGTGGTGAGCCTACGTTGCCTAAGGTGTTATATTCTCCTCTTAACCCTGTAGTGAAGATGGTGTTCATATACATATATGATAAAGTGTCGAGCACTGCAGGGGTTTTGTCTCCAAAGTGTTCGTCTATAGTCCATGCCTTAATGCCTCGCGGAATATCTTTATTTTTATTATCTATAGAATCGGAAGCATTTTGTTTTTTGCCATTTTGATAATCATTAGCAGTAAAGGTTCTGTCATTTATCTGTGCTTGTATATTTATTACAGATAAAAACATTACAAGGAGGATAAGCGTTTTCTTCATTTATTTTATAAAACGGAGTATACATTCAATGATCTTAAAAACCATTGAAATAAGAATAATTATAATACCAACATTAGTGTAATCAGTAGCAAAATAGAAGATACCACCAATTAATGCTCCCAGCATGAAGATGCTATTTAACCATTGGCGTGTAATAAAGAATCTCCCTCGCTCTCTCATAGGTCTTAATCTGTGATTGGGTCGGCGTACTGTACTTTTATTATTATCCATTTTTTATAAGTTATTATATTAAAACAGCTTTATTATGTTTATTGCTATTTTGCACTTTAAATTATTATTTTGGAAAACAAAGATACACATTCTTATTGATAAAAAACAGGTATTTTTCTGCTTTTAACGTTTTATATATATACCTTTATCTGTCTTATTTTTGTTCTAACTCTTTCTGTAGTCTTAATATTTCATCACGATATTGAGCAGCCTGTAGGAAATCTAAATTTTTTGCAGCTTGCTTCATGAGTTCTGTTGTGTTCTTTATGCTCTTTTCCAGCTGCTCTTTTGACATACTTTTAATAATAGGGTCAGAAGCAAAAGTATCAGATTTAATATCTTCTATATGAGGTTTTTTATTAATAGTCTTATTTGTAGTGTTTTTAAAGTTATTGTCCCCCTCTTTGTTTGTAGGCAATATATCTTTTATAGTTTTTACAATTTGAGCAGGAGTTATGTTATGCTCTTCGTTATATTTTAGCTGTTTGATGCGTCTTCGCATGGTTTCGTCTATTGTTTTTTGCATGCTTTCAGTAATGGTATCTGCATACATTATTACCTTACCGTTTATGTTTCGAGCAGCTCTACCAGCTGTTTGTGTTAAGCTGCGATGGCTCCTAAGAAAGCCTTCTTTGTCGGCATCGAGTATAGCTACTAACGATACTTCAGGAATATCAAGCCCCTCACGTAAGAGATTTACTCCTACAAGCACATCATATAAGCCTGCTCTTAGGTCGTTGATTATTTTCACACGATCCAAACTTGCTACATCACTGTGAATATAAGCTGTACGAACATCGTGATTGAGAAGATACTCGGTAAGCTCTTCCGCCATGCGTTTGGTAAGAGTAGTTACTAAGATACGTTCTTGTCGCTCTGCTCGTATAAGAATTTCGTTCATCAAGTCGTCTATCTGATTTTCTGATGGGCGCACATCTATCTCAGGGTCTAATAATCCCGTTGGGCGGATTAATTGCTCTACGACCACTCCATCAGCCTCTTTCAGTTCAAAGTCGGCAGGTGTGGCTGATACATAGATTACTTGGTGTATCATGCTTTTAAACTCTTCAAACTTTAAAGGTCTGTTATCCAATGCTGCAGGCAATCTAAACCCATATTCTACAAGATTTGTTTTTCGAGCTCTATCGCCACCATACATTGCCGATATTTGTGGCACACTGACATGGCTTTCATCTATCACGAGAAGATAATCTTTTGGAAAAAAGTCGAGCAGACAATATGGGCGTTGCCCTGCTGTTCTTCCATCGAAGTAGCGAGAGTAGTTCTCTATACCAGAACAGTGTCCTAATTCTTTAATCATTTCTATATCATACTCCACACGTTCCTTTATGCGCTTTGCCTTAATATTTTCGCCCAATTGCTTAAAATGGTCTATCTGCATCATTAAGTCGTCTTGTATCTTGCTAATGGCTTGTTGTGTTTGCTCTTTTGATGTAACAAAAAGGTTAGCAGGATATATCTCGTAGGTATCGAAAGATGATAGTCGGTGAAAGGCTATAGAGTCTACTTCCTCAATAGAATCAATCTCATCGTCCCACCATGTAATGCGTAAAACATTATCACTATATGCCATAGCAATATCTACAGTATCGCCTTTTACACGAAAATATCCGCGTTGTAGATCCATGTCATTACGTAAGTAAAGCGAACTAACTAACTGACGTAGAAAGTAGTTGCGATCCATCTTCTGCCCTTTTTTTATGTGGATTACATTTTCTTGCATAGCTGCAGGCCCGCCCATACCATATATACATGATACGGAAGATACTATTATAACATCTTTTCTGCCTGATAATAATGATGATACTGCAGAAAGTCGTAGCTTGTCTATTTTATCATTTATAGCTAAATCCTTTTCTATATACGTATCTGTAGTTGGGATATATGCCTCTGGCTGGTAATAATCGTAATATGATACATAGTACTCTACGGCATTATGAGGGAAAAAACCTTTCATTTCTTCATAGAGTTGTGCTGCTAAAGTCTTGTTGTGGGATAAGATTAGTGTAGGCTTATTAATATTAGCAATGACATTAGCCACTGTAAAGGTCTTACCAGAACCAGTTACACCAAGTAGTACCTGACTATGTTCGCCACGCTTCAAACCTTCTGTGAGAGCTCTGATTGCTTCAGGCTGATCTCCTGTGGGCTTATATGTTGAGGTTAATTCAAAACTCATTATAAAAGCAAAGTTACTAAAATAATAATAAAACAGAGCAGCTTAATACTGTTATCTGTATAATATATAAGTAAAAAAATATCTCTTTAAAGCTGCAAAATAGCAACAAAGAGATGATAAAGCTTATTATGTTAAAAGTAAAAGGATATGTTTTTGATATTAAAGATATTGATATAATATTTTGTGTGTTAGGTGTTTATGTATGGAAAGTATTTGTATAAAGAAATGTGTATTAAAATTATTATAAAGAAATTTTTAAAACCAGATAAAAAAAAGGTACTTTTGTGCGCAATAAACGTATGTTATAACAGTCAGTTTTCTATAAGAAGAAAAAAGAGACACATCATTATGTAAAAGTAATAAAGGTTATTATATCAGATTCCATGAATATTCTGTTAAGTGATAAGGTTTTACATCTTGTTGAAATAAAGTATATTTATGTTCGTCTTCATAATAAGATAACGGCAGGGGGGATATTTTGTTTGAGGATATAAAAACAGGTATAGGAAAGTCTAACCATTATAGGCAATAACGATATTATATAATATATAGAAGATAAGTTAGAGGTGGAAAATATTAATAAGGAAGATAAGATAAAGTTTGCCTTATCTGCTAATGTTAGTAGTAAATATGGCAGTTTGTGGAGGATAATATATAAGTCGGTAGACGAGTATAAGGGGAAGGTTGAGCTGTGTAGGATACACTTTAACAAATTACGTCTTAATGATACTTTCTCTATTATAGAAACCAATTATTGTTTCTTCCTTACTGCAGATAGGTTAGGTAGTGTTGGGGTTGAGGCAGTAGTATGTAGAGGATATAATAAAACATTTAAGAACGTATGCTCTTCATTTTTTTTCTTTGTAGTGGTAGCTATTGGAGCTTTAGTGGGGCTTACTGCTTGTGGTGGTATAGCATCTCGTAACACCCATTATGATACCACACGAGTGGACACCATTAAGGCAGTGTGCCTCGATAGTTTACCTCTTTCTTCGCAGAAGGATTCACAGGGCTGGCTTTTAAGTGAAGACTCTATACACAGCAAGCTATATAGCCAGATGCAACAAGGCTCTAACATAACTCCTTATAGTCGCCTTTGTATAGTAAAAAGCAGGTATAAAGCTCCTACATTAAGTCTTCAACTTAGCTATGGGGAGCGTTTTGCTGCAGATGATGGTGAGGCTTTTGCCACTATAAGGCTGCTTTCACATGGTAAGGAGATAGGAGTATTTAGAGGGAAAATAGCAGAAAACGGTAGCCGTCTTTTTATACCTAATACATTTCTTAAGGCTATTTATAATAAGGAAAAGTTTGCCGTAGAGCTTAACACCGTAGCAAGTGGTAAGCTGATATATAAATTTAGAGCTTAGAAGTATTGCGCTCCTAAGCTCTAAACTATAGCTTATCTTCTATCTAAAGCCTCGTTTTTAGCATTTAACTATTTCCACGCTTTTATGTTAAAGCTATTATGTTTATACTAAACTTTTAGCGTTTTACCTTAGAAAGTGGCTCGCCCCCAGCATTACAGGAAATTCTTCCAAGAGAATAAGCCCTTGCGACTTTGCTTTCGGTTTGAGCCAAAGATGCGGTATAGCTTCCAGCCTAATATTAAGCCGTCCATGATATTTGCCCCCGATGAGAACATGCTTTTAAAACGCTGCGAAGGGGTAGAATGCTCTTTTGGCTCGCTCTTTAGCTTCTGCCAAAGAGCATTCATGGTACCGTTTTGCTGGGCTATTTCAGCCTTTAGCTCTGCCTTGCGAAGGCGAAGATCGCTCATAGAGCGACACTTATCTTGCTCATAAGAAAAGATGTTTAAGCTCATATTTATATAATGTGTATATTACTTTTTCTCTCATGGTTGTGGCTTTAAGATAAAAGCAGACTTGAAAGAAACCTTACCAAGGGCTTTTCTATTATTACCTTGCGTAGCATTAGCATAATGAGAAATAATATTATGTAGGCGAAACCTACTATGAGATAACCCCAAAGGGCACAACCTAAAGCCTCTCCTATAGCTATGGCAGCTGCAAAGGAAAAATAGATTAAAGCAATAAGAAATAGCGTAACAAAAACAGCTATTAAGGCAACAGCTGTCAGTAGCCTTACTATTATCTCTACAATAGAGAGCTTTGTGTACTCTGCCTGTAGCCCAAAATACCTCTTCAGCACCTTAAAGAGCTGTGCTATTGTTTCTACATTCTTATCGTTAGAGAACATAACTCTCCCCTTTATTCTGCTATGTTAGAGGCAGCTTCCTTAATATCTTCTACAAACTCGTCGGTCTCTTTGCGGCTAAGCCTTATATCATGCTTTTTGCAAAAGTCGTCTACAGCGTTTGAAATCTTATTACGAGTATCCTCGCCCTTCTCTGGAGCTGCTAAAAGTCCTACAGCTGCTCCTGTAATAGCGCCGCCTATAAAGGCGAATAAATAACCTAATGTCTTCATTGTTGATAAAAATTTAAAATAATGAATATTGTTATAATAGTTAATGGCAAATATAATAATATTTTCTTGAAATGACAAAAAGAAAAACTATAAATATATAAAAACCTTACAATCTTTGCCCTATTTAACAATCTTTATATGGCTAAGGTGTATATGTTCGATAGTTAATTTGTAATTTCGCAAAGGTAAAATAAAGTATAAAATATAATCTATTAATATATAAGGATATGAGAAAATCGATGTTTTTTGGCAGTGCCCTATTAGTGGCAATAGCATTTACAGGCTGTAAATCGAGCGAGAGTGCTTATAAAAAGGCTTATGAGAGAGCTAAGGCTCAAGCTGCTACAGTTACCCCAGAGGAGAGCCAAGCTCCTTCTAACAGCACCGTAGAGACGGCTCCAGTAACAGATAATCGTGAGCAGGAGAGCTATGATAACGAGCCAGTGCGTCATGAGAACGTAGCTGTAGTTAGTGGTAATGGCTTAAAGGCTTTTAGCGTAGTAGTAGGCTCTTTCAGCATAAAGGCTAATGCAGATGGTCTTCAGAGCCGTCTAAAGAGCGCTGGTTATGATGCACAGGTGGTGTATAATGGTAGTAACAGAATGTATCGTGTAGTGGCATCGAGCTTTAATGATAAGGCTTCTGCTGTGCAGAGCCGTAACCAGTTGCGTTCTTCTTACCACGACGCATGGCTCCTTGCTAACTAAGTAATGGGGCGTATAATTGCCATAGATTACGGTAAGAAGCGTACAGGCATAGCAGTTACCGACCCTTTGCGTATCATAGCAAATGGGTTGGCTACTGTTTCTACTCCAGAGCTATATGCCTTTTTGCAAGAATATATACAGCGCGAAAAGGTAGACCTTATAGTAATGGGTAAGCCCACACAGCTCAGCGGCAAGCCCAGCGAAAATATGGGGCGTGTAGAGCAGTTTGTCCTTAGATGGAAGAAGGCGTGTCCGAGCGTACCTATAGAGTATTACGATGAGCGTTTTACCTCAGCCTTAGCCCATCAAGCTATGATAAGTGGGGGCGTAAAGAAGAAGGTAAGGAGGCAAGATAAGGGGTTGGTAGACGAAATTTCGGCTACTATCATATTACAAGATTTTATGCGCTCTAAAGGAATGTAACCCATCATTCCTTTTTGTGTTTATAAGCTATTTATTTTATTTTAGAAAAAAGAGAGGATAATAAATGATATTACCAATATATACATACGGTCAGCCAGTGTTAAGAAAGATAGCTCAAGATATACCAGAGAGTTATCCCGAGTTGCAAGAGCTTATTGCTGACATGTTTGAAACCTGTTCTGCCAGCGATGGTGTAGGGCTTGCTGCTCCGCAAGTGGGTAAGCCTATACGAGTGGTAGTGATAGATCTTGACGTGGTTTCAGACAATTTCCCTGAGTATAAAGGCTTTCGCCATGCTTTTATAAACGGGCATATCACAGAGGTGGACGATACTGAAACAGAGGTTATGGAAGAGGGTTGTTTGTCGCTACCAGGTCTTCACGAGAAGGTAGAAAGGCCAAAGCGTGTGCGTGTAAAGTGGATAGACGAAAATATGGAAGAGCACCATGAGTGGCTAAGTGGCTTCTTGGCAAGGGTGGTGCAGCATGAGTTCGACCACTTAGAAGGTAAGGTCTTTACAGATAGAGTTTCGCCTTTTCGTAAACAGATGATAAAGAAGAAGATGAAAGCTCTGTTACAAGGCAAGGTAAGATGTAGCTATAGGGTGAAGCCACCTCTGAAGTAGTTATTTACTAAAGGTATAGGAAAAAGATGCTTAGAAGTGGCATAATAGGTTTGGTAGTAATGTTTTGCATGCCTTCTCTTGCTCAATATAACATAAAAAGGCTATTAGAGCAGGGGCAGCAAAGCTTTTCGCAAGGCTATTATGTAGCATCTATGCAGATAGGAATGCGTATAGTAGGGCTGAAGCCCGATATGTATGAAGCATGGTATATGATGGCAAAGTCGAAATATAACCTCGACGACTTTAAAGGTGCTGCTAACGATAGCAGGCGTGCTTTACTCTTGCAGCCCTATATACCAGAGATATACGACCTTTATGCTATGGCTTGTATAAAGGTGGGAAATTATGACAGTGCTATAGAGGCTTACACAAAGGCTCTTGCTTTAGATAAGGATAACAAGACTTACCTCTTTAACCGAGCATATTGTTATTTTGAGAACGGTCAGAGGAAAGATGCCGAAAGAGAGCTTTTAGCTATAACTGATCGGTGGAAAAACTTTACACAAGCTATAACCCTTTTAGATGATATTAAGCATAATAAGACACCGCAAAAGAAAATAAAGAGTGTGCTTAATATTTTTGTCCCTACATTAAAGATTACACCTAATTTACACTCGTTGCCTCTTCTGCCCTTAAAGTAAGCATATATATTTAGTGTGTAACGCTATGAAAGCAAGATAGTAAACCTTTTCTTGCTTATTAAAAATTAGTATAAAAGGAAAGTATAAATAGGCCATCTTAACATATTTTAGATGAAAAAAAGGTGTGCTTTTTCAGAAAACTTTAGTTACCTTTGTGGTGAAAGAGTTGCCAAAAAAGAAAACTTTTTACGATGTTAAAAATAAAAAGTTTTCTAAAATGGAAAACTTTACACAGCTTTTATGCTCATAAATATGTAAAAAAGAAAAATAATAAAACTATATAACTATGCAAAATTTTACAATTACTAAGCGTGATGGTTCTAAGGAAATGTTTTCTTTAGATAAGATAATGGGTGCTATCTTAAAGGCTTTTGAGAGTGTAAATGCTCCTACTGACCTTGCTGCGGTGTCTAAGATACTTTCAGACCTTACCATACATAATGATATTACCGTTGAGGATATACAAAACCAAGTGGAGCAGGCTCTTATGAAAGAAGGTTATTACGATGTAGCTAAAAGCTTTATAGTGTATCGTCATCAGCACAGTCAGGACAGGGAAACACAGGATAAGATAAAGTTTCTTACCGAATATTGTGGTGCGAGCAATGCTGCCACAGGCTCGAAGTATGATGCTAATGCTAATGTGGAAAATAAAAACATAGCAACTTTGATAGGTGAGCTGCCTAAGCAAGGCTTTATACGCATTAATAGGCGCTTGCTTACCGATAGGATAAAGCAGATGTATGGTAAAGAGCTTGCCAACGAGTATTTAGACCTCCTTACCCATCATTTTATATATAAGAACGACGAAACTAATCTTGCAAACTACTGCGCTTCCATAACTATGTATCCATGGCTCATTGGAGGCACTACTGCCATAGGGGGCAACTCTTCTGCTCCTACTAACTTAAAGAGCTTTTGTGGAGGCTTTATAAATATGGTCTTCATAGTTTCGAGTATGCTTGCAGGGGCATGTGCTACGCCAGAGTTTCTTATGTATATGAACTATTTTATACAAAAGGAATATGGTAAAGATTATTGGAAGAATGCCGACAAGGTAGTGGATCTTAGTTTGCGTCAGCGTACGATAGATAAGGTTATTACCGACTATTTTGAGCAGATAGTCTATTCTCTTAATCAGCCAACAGGTGCGAGAAATTTTCAGGCTGTCTTCTGGAACATATCTTATTATGATAAGTATTATTTTGAGTCGTTGTTTGGTAATTTCTATTTTCCTGATGGTTCACAACCAGACTGGGAAGGGCTGTCGTGGCTACAAAAGAGGTTTATGACATGGTTTAACAAGGAGCGTACGCGTGCTGTGCTTACATTCCCGGTTGAAACTATGGCTCTTCTTACAGAAAACGGTGAGTGTAGAGATAAGGAGTGGGGCGAATTTACAGCAGAAATGTATAGCAAGGGGCATAGCTTCTTTACGTATATGAGCGATAATGCCGACTCTTTAAGTTCGTGTTGTCGTCTTCGTAATGAGATACAAGACAACGGCTTTTCTTATACACTTGGTGCAGGAGGTGTATCTACAGGCTCAAAGAGTGTGCTAACCATAAACCTTAACCGTTGCATACAGTATGCTGTTAATAAAGGAGAAGATTATAAACTATTCTTAGATCACATTATAAAGCTCTGCCATAAGGTGCAGTTAGCATATAACGAAAACCTTAAAAATTTCCTTAAGAATAAGATGTTGCCCTTGTTTGATGCTGGATATATTAACATTAACAGGCAATATCTTACTATAGGCATTAATGGGCTTGTAGAGGCAGCCGAGTTTATGGGGCTTGATATTACCCCTAATGAAGATTATAAACATTTTGTTCAGGGTGTTTTAGGTCTTATAGAGCAAAACAATAAAGCCTTTAGGACTAAGGAAGCTATGTTTAATTGTGAGATGATACCTGCCGAAAATGTAGGTGTAAAACATGCAAAGTGGGATAGGGAAGATGGCTACTTTGTGCCTCGTGATTGTTATAATAGCTATTTTTATCGTGTAGAGGATACAGGGCTTACTATTTTAGACAAGTTTAAGCTGCATGGTGCGCCTTATATAGAGCATTTGACAGGAGGCTCCGCCCTGCACATGAATTTAGATGAACATCTATCTAAAGCACAATATAAGCAGCTTTTAACAGTGGCTGCTAAGGAAGGTTGTAACTATTTTACCTTTAATATTCCTAATACTGTATGCAACGATTGTGGACATATAGATAAGCGTTATCTAAAAGAGTGTCCTTGTTGCCATTCTAAGAATGTAGACTATCTTACACGTGTTATAGGGTATATGAAGCGGGTAAGCAACTTTTCTCAGCCTCGACAGCAAGAAGCTGCAAAGAGGTTTTATGCGGGAAGCGATAAGATGGAATAGTAAAAACATAAAAAGAATGGTATGCTCAGATTTGTAGGTACAGATATAGTGTGTCAGGAGTATCCAGATGAGATAACTCTTGCTATAAATATCTCGGGGTGTCCATGCCACTGTCCTGGCTGTCATAGTAGTTTTTTGGCACAAAACACAGGGCAGATGCTTTCCACAGAGGTGTTAGAAGTCTTGATAGAAAGTACCGAAAGCTCCATTTCATGCGTTGGGTTTATGGGTGGTGATGCTAATCCTAAGTGTATAAACAGTTTTGCACGGTACATTAAGGCGCATCACCCAGAACTTAAAGTGGGGTGGTATTCTGGAAGAACGGTTATAGCTTCAGATATAGAATTGTGCAATTTCGATTACATTAAGATAGGACCTTATCTAAAGCATTTGGGTGGATTAAAGTCGAAACGCACCAATCAACGTATGTATCATATTAGCTCTTCTGGCGAGATGGTAGATATAACCTACCGTTTTCAGTAATATATATCCTTCTGATGGTTAAGATAATGATTAGAGTATAAATAAAAGAGAGTGTGTTTTCTGACACACTCTCTTTTATTTATTTTTTGCTTTTAACAGACAACCCCATAATTGGGATATACCATAAGAGGAAAACTGATATATTTATATCTAAACTTATTTATCTAATAACTTAGTATTGGAATTAAGCTCTACCTCTGATCCCATTACCATCATCTTAGCCTTTGTGCTATAATTAGTTACCATTTTCTTGCTTGATAAAAGTATATGTTCTGTTATATTAGCGTCTACCTTATCCAGTCCCATTTGTTTTAACTGTTCCCAGTTGTTTTTTATGTTTTGTATAGCATCGTCATCAAGCCCTTGTTCTTTAAGCTGGTTGAAAATGTAATCTTTAGTTTCTGCACTATTCATATTTGCCTTGCTATTACCAACAATGCTCGTAGTGCCTAAAATAGAAGAAATCCCCCATGTTGTTTTTATCTTTAACCCATTAAACTCTCTTATCTCACTATTCCCATTTTTAAAGGTTTTCCCATAAACAGAATAGATACCAGTCTGCATAAAGGTCTTGAGCAAATTTTCTTCAGAGAATTTTGTAGAAAGTGCCATTATTAATTTTGCTTTTGAAACATTCTTTTTAAGAGCAGGATTTTCTTTATATAGCTTTTCTATGTCAGCTATAGCTCCTTTTGAAATCTTTGCAATAATATCGTTATAGTTTACTATTTTTATCAGCTTCCCATTCTTATCTGTCTGCAATAATATAGGAGTATCTACAAGATACTTTCCTGCGCCAAGTGTGTTACCAGCCAAAACAGCTTCTCCTTCTATGTTTAGCTTTGATGTTACGTCTTCAAGCAAGGCTCCTTTATCATTAACATCTTTCACTGTGATGGTAGATAAATATGTTGTCTTTACTTGTTTTGTACCACTTCCCATAGGAAGACTAATCTTCATAGTAGTCTCATTCTCATAATGAGCAACATCTCCTTTTTTTAGCTCTGGCTTAACAAAGGTTTGTGCACTTGCACTAAAAACTGCTGTAATGATAGCAATAGATAAAACTAATCTTTTCATAAGCTTTACATTATATATATATGTTTAGAAAAAAGTCCGCAATAATGGTTTATATAGCCATTATATAATACGGACTTGCTATTATAATTAATAAGATCTTGCTATCAATACGCGATATTTAGCAGGTTTACCACTTACCATATCTACCCCTAAAGTTTGCTCGAACATATATGGTACACATCTAATTGTAGCTTGTGTGTCTTCTTTTATTTTAGCTTCAGTTTCTTCTGTTCCGTCCCAATGGCATAAGAAGAATCCACCATTTTTTATTTTTTCTTTAAACTCTTCATAATCCTCACATTCATAAATATGAGCATCACGAAAAGCAAGTGCTTTCTTAAAGATATTATCTTGTATTTCGTCTAAAAGATGTTTTATATAATCGGTAATACCATCGAAACTTACACTCTCTTTCTCTAATGTATCGCGACGCATTACCTCTATGGTGTTGTTTTCGAGATCTCTTCCGCCCATAGCTAAGCGTACAGGAACTCCTTTTAGCTCGTAGTCAGCAAACTTAAAGCCGGGACGCTTGTTGTCGCTATCATCAAATTTTACTGTTACCCCTGCTTCACGTAGCTCATCAATGACGGGTTGTAGCTTGTTCTTAAGCTGCTCAAGCTGCTCTTCACCCTTAAAGATAGGTATGATAACTACCTGAATAGGAGCAATCTTTGGTGGAAGTACCAACCCATTATCATCAGAATGGGTCATTATCAAAGCACCTATAAGACGAGTGCTAACGCCCCAAGATGTTGCCCATACATATTCTGGCTTATTTTCTTTATTTAAGAAAGTTACATCAAAGCTCTTTGCAAAATTTTGCCCTAAGAAATGTGAGGTACCACTTTGCAAGGCTTTGCCGTCTTGCATCATTGCTTCTATAGTATATGTATCTAAAGCTCCTGCAAAGCGTTCTGTTTCGCTTTTCACTCCTTGAATAACAGGCACTGCTAACCATTTCTCTGCAAAGTCGGCATATACCTTTAGCATTAGTTTAGCCTCTTCTTCTGCTTCTTGTTTTGTGGCATGAGCTGTATGTCCTTCTTGCCATAAAAACTCCGAAGTACGCAAAAACGGACGTGTGCGCATCTCCCAACGCATCACATTACACCACTGGTTACACATTAAGGGAAGGTCGCGCCACGAATGTATCCAGTTCTTATAAGTATTCCAAATAATAGTTTCACTTGTTGGACGAATTATCAATTCTTCTTCCAACTTTGCATTAGGGTCAACCTCTACACCTTCACCGTTTTCTTTAGTTTTCAATCTATAGTGTGTAACAACGGCAGCCTCTTTAGCAAAACCTTCTACATGTTCAGCCTCACGCGATAAGAAGCTCTTTGGTATTAGCAGTGGAAAATAAGCATTTTGCACACCAGTAGCCTTAAACATCTTATCTAATTGTCCTTGAATATTCTCCCAAATAGCATATCCATAAGGCTTTATCACCATACAACCACGTACAGCCGACTGCTCTGCCAAGTCAGCTTTTACTACTAAGTCGTTGTACCATTGAGAATAATTATCAGCTCTTTTGGTAAGCTCTTTTAGTTCTTTTGCCATATTTTCTATTAATGTTATGTCTTTAATATGATGGAAATATCTTTTTATAAAGTCTGTTAAGAATGTATATATAGATATTTACCTATTCTAATATCTTTGTGCAAATTTACAAAAAAATGTCGGCAAAAAGATAGCAATATATTAATTTGTTTAATAAGGATAAGGTATATAAGTAAATGCGTAGAGTCAACCAGCAAGTGCAAAATTACAAAATATTGTATAGAGTAAAGGAGTAATAGCCATGATACACTATTATTCTGCCGACTGAAATACTTTAAAGTAAGCACTACAAATTTTCTGCCCTCGACCTATAAACTCTATTCCTCTAACTTTTTTTGTATCATTCTTTTCTACGAGCACTCTAATGTGTCTTTTATCCTTTGAAACAATAAAGGTAATCCAATCATAGTGAATACTCTGTGTTCCATCACTTAAGTTAGATATTTGCATCTTTTCTCTCTTTATAGATCCATCTTTGTCATAATCTTCAATACGCTCGGTGTGTAGAAGTGGGTATATATCTAATCCCTCAAATCTCCATGTGATCCTTTTTATTATTATTTGCACAGACTGCTCTCCTCCTTTTGCATCAAAAACAAGTTCATGAGTATTAGCCTTAGGCTCGTCACTCATATCGTCGCATGATGATAACGCAGAAAGCGAAAAGAGTAAAATTAATATTAAGATGTGTTTCATACTTTTAATTATTTTTTGGCCATAAAATTAAATATGCTACTTTAGAACGATAGTCCATAGCGTCAAGTCAGCTTTTACTACTAAGTCGTTGTACCATTGAGAATAATTATCAGCTCTTTTGGTAAGCTCTTTTAGTTCTTTTGCCATATTTTCTATTAATGTTATGTCTTTAATATGATGGAAATATCTTTTTATAAAGTCTGTTAAGAATGTATATATAGATATTTACCTATTCTAATATCTTTGTGCAAATTTACAAAAAAATGTCGGCAAAAAGATAGCAATATATTAATTTGTTTAATAAGGATAAGGTATATAAGTAAATGCGTAGAGTCAACCAGCAAGTGCAAAATTACAAAATATTGTATAGAGTAAAGGAGTAATAGCCATGATACACTATTATTCTGCCGACTGAAATACTTTAAAGGAAGCACTACAAATTTTATCCCCTCGACCTATAAACTCTATTCCTCTAACTTTTTTTGTATCATTCTTTTCTACGAGCACTCTAATGTGTCTTTTATCCTTTGAAACAATAAAGGTAATCCAATCATAGTGAATACTCTGTGTTCCATCACTTAAGTTAGATATTTGCATCTTTTCTCTCTTTATAGATCCATCTTTGTCATAATTTTCAATACGCTCGGTGTGTAGAAGTGGGTATATATCTAATCTCTCAAATCTCCATGTGATCCTTTTTATTATTATTTGCACAGACTGCTCTCCTCCTTTTGCATCAAAAACAAGTTTATGAGTATTAGCCTTAGGCTCGTCACTCATATCGTCGCATGATGATAACGCAGAAAGCGAAAAGAGTAAAATTAATATCAATATGTGTTTCATACTTTTAATTATTTTTTGGCCATAAAATTAAATATGCTACTTTAGAACGATAGTCCATAGCGTCATTACTACCTGTATATTTAAATTCGTCATTTACATTTTGAACATATAGATAATAACCATTTGAAAGACCATTCCAACCAGCATTAACATGATAAAGATGTCTTATTCCATTTCTCCACTTTTTAAATAAGCCTGTCCCAAGAAAGCCACTGCCTTTTATTCTTTTTGTAAATTCTACCATTCCATCAATAACGAAGGTATGATATGAGATGTAATTAAGGCTGCCTGCAGAGGCTGTCATTATAACAAAGGCGTTTGGGTGACTGAAGAAGTCTCTTGATACTTTTTTGTCCTCAGACCAACCATACCCATCAAAGTCTCCATCACCAACTATACAATTGTCATAGCGTGATTCAATATTTTCACCAATAATTTTTCTTAGAAATTTTGTAGCATTAATATTAAATATCATAGTACCTTTCTTAAGGTAAGTAGGCTTACAATTTGCAGCAAACCAACCAAGAAATCTCTTTCTCTCAATTTTCCAGTATTCCGGATTTTCCATGTTCTCCCAAAGAACTCTTTCTCCATTTGAGTACTTTAAATCTTTAAATCCAGGAAAATTTCTTAAGGCATACATAACTTGTCCAAAAGCAACGGGGGTACATCCAAAACACTCAACTTCACTAACTGCAACTCTTGTAAATATAGGGCTATCCTTCATGTTTTTATTAGGATATGCTATAGCATACGGCACCCCATTGGTATTAAAATAAAAATTATCTCCATATACGTGTTGACCCCATTTTGTTTTCAAGCGATTTTCAGTTTGTCTTTGTATCTCCCAACCATCTCGTAGCATATTATCTATTGCTTCTTCAGAATTCTCAAAAGCATTACCTTTATGCCCTCTTGTTGTATTTTGGTGTAAACTTTCTCTTATTGTATTATTAAAATTGTTTATTTCTATATTGTTTCCTCTAATCATACCAACTACATGAGAGCGTAAAGTTTCATTATTGTATAAGTCAGTCTCCTTAAATTCTCCAGAGTCTAAAATAGCATAAAGGGGAAAGGTTCTATTGTCTTTTGATACTATCGCATAACCTTGTTTGTGCTTGAAAGTAATAACATAGAATTTTTCTGCGAATGTATTTAGAAAATTATTAGTTCTTGTTTTGGGATTTCTTTCTAAATCTATAACTTTTTCAATACTCCTTGTGTATTTTAAACTACGTGTTGATATTTTGTTAGAAAGAAATTCTATTACAGCACTTTGTGCCTCATATGGCGTTCTTGTGAAAGAAAATGATTTTGTCTCTGACATTTGCTTTTCTTTTACACTTTGTTGCAACATAGTTTCGTCTTGTTGACAACTTACGATAGTACTTATAATTATATAGATTAATGAGTACTTAGTTATTTTTTTATGAACATATTTTTTAATGTTATGCATATATATTATAGTTTTAGTAAAATCCTCTGTAAAGGTAATATATTTCTTATTAACTACAAATATTTTGCATCAATTTTGTTTGTTATTTATAAAAAAAATAGTTTAACACTCCGTTATTCCCAATGTAATAGTTAAAAAAGAGATGGTTAATTGATTTAAAACAACTGTTAAGAATCGGTTAAATAGCTTATTATTAGTAACTTTATAAGATGTCAAATATTAAGAAAATCACTTCGTGTCCGCTCAACCAATATACAGGAAGCAGCGAAGATGTTATCTCAAATATTAACAAGCTATTTATAAAAAGCTCATTTATATATTATTAAGAAGACATGTGTTGTAATTGAAAACGAAAACGTTGAGAAGTGAAAATAATCTATTTTTAGCACAAAAATAGATTAAAAATGAAGTAAAAATAATCTATTTTTGTTTTTAGGACGTTATTTTTATCTTTTAAATATATATTTTTTACAAAAAGAAAAGCTATCCTTTATCTTTTATAGAAGATGTTTTTTATATTCTTTTTGTATCTTTGCTTTTATAAATATAGTATGAATATGGCGCAGTATTACAGAGATTTTGGAAGTTGGTTACATGAAGAATTTAATTTTAAGGTTCAGAAGATTTCTATTGATGCAGGGTTTACTTGTCCTAATAGAGATGGCAGCATAGGCAAGGGTGGGTGCATTTATTGTGATAATAGAACCTTTAATCCTTCATATTGTTCAGTAGAAAACAAATCGGTTACGCGTCAGATAGAAGAAGGAAAGAGATTTTTTTCAGGAAAATATCCTAACATGAAGTATCTTGCTTATTTCCAGGCTTATACTAACACCTATGGTGATATTCAGCACTTAAAGCGCCTATACAGCGAGGCCTTACAAGTGGAAGATGTTGTGGGGATAGTCATTGGCACACGTCCAGACTGTGTTAGTGAAGATTTACTCAACTATTTTACGGAGCTTAACAAGGTCACTTTTTTGCTCGTAGAGTATGGCATAGAAACAGTAAATGATGCTACGTTACGATTAATAAATCGTGGTCATACTTTTGCCTGTTCACGTCAGATGATAGAGCGCACGGCTGCTCGTGGTATTCGTGTAGGTGCACATATCATTCTTGGCTTACCTGGGGAAGATAGGCAGGAGAGCCTGCGCCAAGCTCCTATTATATCTTCTTTACCTTTGACGACATTAAAAATACATCAAATGCAGATAATACGTGGTACAAAACTTGCCAAAATGTATGTAGAGAATCCTTTCCATCTCTATACAGTAGATGAATATATCACATTAATAGCCGACTATATTTCCTTGCTTCGCAAAGACCTTGTCTTAGAACGTTTTGTAAGTCAAAGTCCAGATAACTTATTATTAGCCCCCAAATGGGGATTAAAAAATTACGAATTTACCAATAAGCTAAACAGTTATTTAGAGCGAATAAGAAAAGTATGAATATTTACATTTTGTTTTATTTATGCTTTAATGTTATTTACCCATTTTGTCATTTAAAGCTTTTTATGTACCTTTGCTACTCATAAAGGCAGTGTTCTGGCTCTGTCGCTGGCACATTTTAATGTGCGAGAGGAAAGTCCGGGCAGCATAGGGCGTCCTGCTTCCGAAAATAGAAGCTATTGGTAACAGTAGATGTAGGCAGAAGAAAAAACCGCCATTCTAAAGAATTGGTAAGGGTGAGAAGGTGGTGTAAGAGACTACCAGCAGTTGGGTGATCAGCTGGCTGTGCCGTTCAGGAGCTGCAAGTTCATGTAAACCGTTGTTAGAGGATAGTCCCGTCCAAGTCTGTAGACACAACGGAGGGTAGAATGCTAGAGCTATGGAGCAATCCTTAGAGTAGATAAATGACAGGCATATTGCATATTAAAAGATATGTAATACACAGAACCCGGCTTATAGGAGCACTGCTTTTCTCCTTATGCTATGCCCCTTTTGTAAGCGAAAAGCTTGCAGGGGGCAGGTAAAGGAGTTTTTTTCTTAATATTAATGTTATGACACAATGAAGGATTGGCACAATAAGGCTACTTTATTAAACGATTTTCAGCATAAAGTAGAAAATAAGATAAAACGATTAGATGGCACTCCGGGTTTTCCTGTACGTGGTGCTAAGGTTTCAGAAGAAGAGTTGTCAGACTATCTTTTCTTCTATCAAGCAGCTTTAGATTATAGTGGCTCTGAGCGCACTCAATATACTATAGCTGGTGGTCTTATGGTGTTACCTATCCTTATAATATCAGCCTTTCCTGATAAAAACTTGCCGTTTAAAGGCATCTTAAATGTTATTTTTGCAGTAGTTATAGGCTTAATACTCTTTGCTTTTTATCGTATTATAGTTTCAATAATTATTAAGAACAAAATAAGAAAAGTAAAATCTACTTACCCAGAGGCAAGACGTTACGTAGACGAAGTACTATCCTTTGAGGCTTAAGCTATAAAGATACCTTATGTGGCAGTATTTTATAATAAGTATAGTGTTATTTATAGCAATATGCTATGCTTGTAAGCAGATAATAGAAGCTATTCGTGCAGCAAAAGATCCATGTGGAGGCTGCAAGGGTTGTGCTATCAGAAAAAAGATAAGGGAACATCAAAAAACAGTAAAACATTCAAAGCAAGGTTGTCATAACAAAAGCTAATAGGTATTGCTTTTTAATAAAAAACTGTATAATTATTTGGCTGAATAGAAGATTATTGGTATCTTTGCACTCGCAAAACACAATGGTGCCTGGGCCGGGCGGTTAGGTAACGGTCTGCAAAACCGTGTAGGGCGGTTCGATTCCGCCAGGCACCTCACTAAAAACTTCTTATTTAAGAAGTTTTTTTTGTTTTATCCCTTATCAGCTTTTCTTATTTTTTCTTACGAAAAGAGCAAAGCTCTTATGTGAATGGAACTCATAAAAAAAGACATATCTATGCCTTTATAGATATGTCTTTTTGTTTGTTATTAAAAGAACTGAAAAAAGAAATGTTATAATAAAGCCTTAAACTTTTCGTCAAGAACAGCTTTTGAGGCTGCTCCTACAAACTTATCAACGAGTTCTCCTCCCTTAAAAAACAATATAGTAGGTATATTACGTACGCCATACTCTATAGCTACATCATCATTTTCCTCTACATCACACTTGCCTACAACTATCTTTCCATCGTAGTCTTCAGCCAATTCTGAAATAATAGGAGCTACCATTTTGCAAGGACCACACCATGTTGCCCATAAGTCTACTACTAAAGGCAAGTTGCCTTTCTTATAACTTTCAAAGTTTTCTGATGTAATTTTTACTTCCATCTTTTTTTTATTTAATTGTTAATAATACTTTTCTCATCTTATGATAATATTTTATTAAATACTACATCATAAAAGCAAGAACTTGTCTAATTAATTTTATATTCTATATCATCATAGCTATCGAGTACAGATATTAGCTTACGATCAAGATTAACAACAATGTCTTTACTATGAAGGAGCAAACTTTCGTTATTAGGATTGCGCAATTTAAAATAAAGCTGTGTGTTCCCTTTATGTTTTGCAAATACGGAAGACAGCTCATTTATCATATTTTCATCTAATGTAGACGCGTCTACGCTTATGGTTAAACGTTCTAAACGATTATTCTTAACATCGTATAGCTGCTGTACGTTCTGCACATTAAGTGAGTAAAGCTTTGTGTTATATCTATAGCGTTGCTGACATTTTGCAGTGATATATACAGTGTAGCTTTCTTTAAGGAATCCGCTCCAGCGTATCCAGTCGTCCCCAAAGAGAGCTATTTCTGCTGTACCTTCAAAATCTTCTATAGAGATAAAAGCATAAGGCTTATTAGTTTTTTGAGAAAAAGACTCTTTCACTTTAGTAACTATTCCTCCAAAAGTAATCTCTTCAGTCTTTGCCAATTCTGCCATATCGGCATTACGATGTATTTGAGAACAGTGAGTATTACATAAGTGATTAAGCACCACTGCAAATTCGTCTAACGGATGAGCAGAAAGATATATACCCACTAACTCACGCTCTTTATTAAGTTTTTCTATAGTAGCCCACTTTTCTGTTACAGGAATGGCTGGTCGGGTAACGGGAACACTATCAAAGCCTCCAAACAAGGAGTTGGCAGCTTCAGCCTTCGCCGTTTGGAAAAGCTGTCCATAACGTAGCAAGGTATCAAGAAAGACCTCTCCTTTAGCATTCACACCAAAATACTCTTCACGGCATTTGATAGGTCCTAAGTTGTCAAATCCTCCACTATAAGCTAAACTTTCTATAACCTTCCTATTTATGCTACATAAATCTACTCTCTCTATAAAGTTGAAGATATCTTTATAAGGGCCATTTTTCTCTCTTTCTTTTACAATGTTTTCAGCAGCCCCTGTTCCTATACCTTTGATAGCCGATAACCCAAAGCGTATTTCTCCATGTTTGTTTACTCCAAATCCTATCTGGCTTTCATTTACATCAGGTCCAAGAGTTTCTATCTTTAAAGCCTTACACTCTTCCATCAGCTTTGTAATTTCAGTAATCTGACTAAAACGCCTTGTCATTAATGCTGCCATATATTCAGCAGGATAGTGTGCCTTAAGATAGGCTGTTTGATATGCTACCCATGAGTAACAAGTAGCATGCGACTTGTTAAAAGCATAGCTTGCAAACTTCTCCCAGTCGCTCCATATCTTTTCAAGGATCTTCGGATCATGTCCATTCTCCTGCCCTTGTTTAATAAACTTAGGCTTCATGGCGTCAACAATGTTTTTCTTTTTCTTACCCATAGCCTTACGTAAGGCATCACTTTCGCCACGGGTAAAGTTAGCAAGCTGACGTGAAAGTAACATTACCTGCTCTTGATAAACAGTAATACCGTATGTGTCTTTAAGATATTTCTCCATACAAGGTATATCATACTGTACAAGGGAAGGGTCGTTTTTACGCTTAATAAAGTCTGGTATATAATCCATCGGACCCGGTCGATATAACGCATTCATAGCAATAAGATCCTCAAAGACAGTAGGGTGGAGCTCTCTAAGATATTTCTGCATGCCAGCCGATTCAAACTGAAAAGTACCTACGGTCTGTCCTTTTTGATAAAGCTGATATGTCAGAGCATCATCTATAGGTATTTTTTCTATGTCTATGACTTTCCCTGTAGTTTGCCTAATTACTTTACAAGCCTCTTTGAGTTCGGATAAAGTCTTTAGACCTAAAAAGTCCATCTTTATCAATCCTGTAGTTTCTATAACATGCCCGTCATATTGTGTTACTGGCACTTTTTTGTCTGGGAAGTCAGGATCTGTAGCCGTAGATACTGGTACCCAGTCGTCTATAGGATTGCGGCAAATAATAAAGCCACAAGCATGTATACCTGTACCGCGTATAGTGCCTTCCAGCATTTTAGCATATTTTATAGTATTGCGTTCACGTTCGTTCTCGCTCACCATAGCCTCTTGTAACATTGGAGTGCATGAAATAGCATTCTTCAAGTTCATCTTCATTCCGTTGGGAAGACGATCAGGAATGGCTTTACATAAAGCATTTGAACGCTCAAGAGGTAATTTTTCTACACGTGCTACATCTTTAATAGAATTTTTTGTAGCCATTGTAGAATAAGTAATGATATGGGCACACTTCTCATGGCCATACTTATCCATTACCCATTGCAAGACTTTACCACGCCCATCATCGTCGAAGTCGGTATCAATATCTGGAAGGTTGACACGGTCAGGATTTAGGAAACGCTCAAAAAGGAGGTCATATTTCAAAGGATCTATCTTGGTAATACCTAAACAATAAGCTACAACAGAGCCGGCAGCAGACCCACGTCCTGGCCCTACCATTACGCCAAGCTCATTTTCAGCAGCATTTATAAAATCTTGCACTATAAGGAAATATCCGGGGAAGCCCATGGTCTTCATGACATGAAGCTCAAAACGAATGCGGCTATTTACCTCTTCTGGTAAAGGATCACCATACAATCGGCATGCACCATCATACGCCAATTTTGCTAAATAGTCGGCTTCAAACTTGATACGATATATTTTTTCATAGCCTCCTAAACGATCTATTACCTTGTTAGCCTCTTGCTCAGGTAACTGATTTTCACCATTTTCATCAGATGTAAACTCATGGTAAAGATCTTCTTTACTAAACTTTTCTCTCCATTGAGCCTCTGTCCCAAAGTCTTCAGGAATAGGGAAGAAGGGCATTATAGGACCATGATTAATATCATAAATTTCTATTTTGTTTAATATTTCTATGGTGTTTGATAACGCTTCTGGCACATCACTAAAGATCTGATTCATTTCCTCTCGCGTTTTAAACCATTCTTGTTTAGAATAGCGCATACGCTTAGGGTCGTCTAAATCGTCATTGGTGGAAAGACAAAGCAAATGGTCGTGTGCTTCAGCTGTTTCCTTATCCTCAAAATGGCAATCATTAGTACAAACGAGCTTAATATTGTAGTCTTTAGCAAACTGCATTAACACCCTGTTCACTTGTTGTTGCAGAGGGAAAGCCTCACGATTAGCTATTAAATTAGGGTCAGTTACTTCGTGGCGTTGAAGCTCAAGGTAAAAATCGTCTCCAAATAGTTTCTTATACCATAAGCACGCTTCACGTGCTCCCTCAATGTCTCCTTTTCTTATTTTAGAGGGTATCTCGCCAGCCAGACAAGCAGAACAAATGATAAGATCTTCATGATATTTTTCTAATTGTTCTCTATCTGTTCTCGGGCGATAATAATAGCCATCGACCCAAGATTTAGATACTAATTTT
Source organism: Prevotella amnii CRIS 21A-A (assembly GCF_000177355.1). Lineage (NCBI taxonomy): Bacteria > Pseudomonadati > Bacteroidota > Bacteroidia > Bacteroidales > Prevotellaceae > Prevotella > Prevotella amnii. The sequence continues at coordinate 72,651 of NZ_ADFQ01000064.1, read as the reverse complement.
ATTAGATTTTTATATCCATTATAGTTTTTTGCTAACACTATAAGATGATAACCAGAGTTGTCATGCATCTCTTTCACCTTATCAGTCAACTTACGACGAGCTACATACATCTCACAACCAAAGATGGGCTTAAAGGGCTCTTCACCTTTAGCTTTACGTTCCTTATTCTTTGTCGCGCAATAATCTGCAAACTCTTTAATACCAAACATTACTCCATGATCGGTAATAGCCATTCCTTTCATTCCATCATTTATAGCCTTATCGACAAGGTTACTAACCTTCGACTGACCATCAAGGATAGAATAGTGTGTGTGAACATGTAAATGTATATAATCTTCCATTAAACTTTCTGTTTTGCGCTTTCAAAGTTACGATGAAAACAGCAGATAGCAAAACTTAATTATTAAATATTTGTTTGAATAATGAAAAAGACTTACCTTTGCAAAGTATAAAATTACGTCTTCATAAATGGGAAAAAGAATAAAGAAACTTAAGAAAATACGAATACATCACGAGGGTACTAATACCTTATTATTTTCAGCTATTGCCCTTATCATAATAGCTTTAATTCTTTGGTTTGTAATTCCGTCCAAAGTTCCATTTGGTATATTTGTAATAGTCTTTGGAATAATATTTGGTATTGTTTTAAACTTTTATCGTTGTCCTATCAGATATTTTGATTCTGAAGATACTCAGGGCATAGTAGTAGCTCCTGCAGATGGTCATATCGTTGTTATAGAAGAAGTGAATGAGGATAAATATTTTCATGAAAAACGAATCATGGTATCTATTTTTATGAGCTTATTTAACGTACATGCTAATTGGTTTCCTGTTGATGGTGTCGTAAAATTTGTAAAACATTTTAATGGTAATTTTTATAAAGCATGGCTGCCAAAAGCGAGTGAAGAAAATGAGCATACAGATGTTATTATAACTACTGCCGATGGGCAGGATATATTATGTCGCCAAATAGCTGGTGCCATGGCTCGTAGGGTAAAAACTTATGCAGTAAAAGGAGAAGAATGTTATATTGATGAGCATCTCGGATTTATCAAGTTAGGTAGTCGTGTAGATTTATTCCTACCTGTTGATGCTGATATATGTGTAAAAATGGGGCAAAGCACAACAGGTGATAAAACGGTTATAGCAAAATTAAAAACAAAGACTAAAGCTTAAAATGAAAAAACATATACCAAACTGTATTACTTGTTGTAACCTAATATCAGGCTGCATAGCTATAGCATTTGCTGTTGTTAGTGACTTTCAATATGCTTTTATTTGGATTATTATAGGAGCAGTGTTCGATTTCTTCGATGGTATGGTGGCAAGGCTTTTGCATGTAAGCTCGCCTATAGGTAAAGAGCTCGATTCTCTTGCTGATGTAGTTACCTTTGGTGTGGCTCCTTCTACAATAGTGTTTTCTCAACTTGGTATTATGACATATCCATCTTTTTGTGAGCCCTTAAGAGAATATCTACCTTTCGTGGCTTTTATAATGGCAGCATTCTCTGGCTTGAGATTAGCTAAATTTAATCTTGATGAGAGGCAGACTTTAGGTTTTATAGGATTGCCTACTCCTGCTAATGCCTTGTTTTGGGGATCATTAATATTAGGAATAGGGGATAAGCTTGATAGTTATCCGGTGGCTTTATTCTTTATATTAGCAGGGATACTGGTAAGCTCATATCTTTTGGTAGCTGAGATTCCTATGTTTGCTTTAAAATTTAAGCAATGGAAATGGAAAGGAAACGAAATAAAATTCATCTTTTTATTAACTTGCTTACCTTTGTTACTTATTTTTGGTATAACAGCTTTTGCTATAATAATAGCTTGGTATGTTGTTTTATCAGTAATAGTAATGAAAAAAGAAAAATCTAATATCGGCTAAATATTATATATTATGATATCTTTTTTAAAATTAGCTCTGTTACTTTTTATCGTTCTATTCATTGCTTTAGTATGGATTATTTATAGTTTCTATAAGCAAGTGCGTAAAAATGCTCAGCGATTTGGCTTTTTTACCCAACATGCTAATCCCAAACGTGAAGGAGAAGAAACTATAATAGATAAAAGATCTATGGAACAACGTACAAAGAAGGTGATAAAAGACAATGAGGGAGAATATGTTAATTTTACAGAAACTAATAATCCGTCAAATACCTCTTTATAAAAAAAATTATAGAAAAGAAATGAAGGGTTATATGAGTTAGCTATAATTACCTATCTATCTATTATATAAACAAACCGTTTTCATACACCAATAAAACAAGATATTTACTCACAAAGCACACCTACTTACTATTTCTTTAAAGGCTTATATCTTTATGCCAATAATATAAATAGCGCGTATGACGAAAAACGTTTATGTTGTAGATTGTGTGTTATGTAAATCCTAATCTATCTTATTTATTTTTGTAGGCTCTGTTTTCTCAATCTTTGTCGTTGGCTTAGTAGGTACAGATTGTTTAGATGATGATTCTGCTTTTGAAGGAGTTATTGTAGAAGATTGAGGCACCTCAGGTACTGGTCCTATCTCTGGAGCAGGAAGAGGGAGAGGATCTTTGTGGTCAGAGTCCTTCTTTTTATTTTTATTATCTGCTTGTTTCACCCTATTATTTATATCCCCATCTGTAGTAGATGACGCATTTGTAGTTTCACTTTTGCTCTTTTTCTTTGAGTTGCTCCATAAATAATCACCAACTATATCTATGGTATCATGTGAAACTTTATCTTGCAGTTCTGTCTGTGTATCTTCTTCTGTAATATTACTTTTCTTGCCTATATCTACGATGAAGTTATAAGCTATTCCTAAAAATAAAATTATAGCTATAATGCATATTATTCTAAATGGTAGACTTTTCGTAAATTTATTCTTTCTTGCCATAAATTTGTTATAAATATTACTACATCTAATGTGAATTAAACCTTTTCATTTAGTAGTACAAAGATAAGCATTTATATGTAAAGTGGATAATTTATCTTAAAAGAAATGCTATCGTAGATTCAACTCCAAACTGACGCTCACTCATCATGATAAGCTATGGCTTAAGATGTTTTTCTTTTAATTTAATATTATCGCAGTCTGTACACCCGTTATAAAAATGAACTTTCAAATGAGCAACAATAAAAGACTATTCCTTTATACGAATAAAGGCATTAGCTAAGATGGCTGTTAAACCACCTGTGGTAATACCGCTGGAGAAAATATTATGAATAACATCAGGCATTTTGTCAAGAATGTTAGGTACAAGCTCCACGCTTAATCCCATAGCAAAGCTAATAGCTATGACCAGAACAGACTTACGGTTGATCTCTGTAGAAGATATAATGCGCACACCTGCAGCAGCTACTGTACCAAACATTAACAAAGTGGCACCTCCCAAAACGCAGTCAGGAATTAATGAAAAGACAATACCTATTACGGGAAATAATCCAAGAATTACTAATGCAGCTGCTATGAAATAACCAATATAACGACTTGCTACACCTGTAAGCTGTATCATTCCGTTGTTTTGTGCAAAGATAGAGTTTGGAAAGCTGTTAAAGATAGCAGCTAACATAGAATTGAAGCCATCTGCTAATATACCTCCTCGTGCACGTTTCATAAAGACATTGCCTTCTACAGGTTGCCCCGAAATAAGCGAATTGGCTGTAATATCTCCAAAAGCCTCTACTGCAGTAACAAGGTAGATAAGACCTATAGCTATGATAGTGCCTAAATCGAAGCGTAAACCATACTTAAATGGTACGGGAAGATAAAAAGAAGTAGACTCTGTCAATGTACTAAAATCTATCATGCCCCAAAAATAAGCTACTAAGCAGCCTATAATTAAACCAAGCACAATAGACCCCATTCGCAAGAAGCGATTCTTAGAACGATTAAAAAAGATAATACTTACTAATACTAAAAGAGCTATGCTAAGATTTTGAATAGAGCCAAAGGTACCTTTACTCATAGCACCTTGGCCTCCTCCACATGATGTGATACCAGCTTTTATCAAACACAGACCTATTAAAGTAACGACAATACCTGATACTAAAGGAGTAATTATCTTGCGGGTATAGGGTAGTATCCTACTTACGACCATTTCAACTACTGACGAAACAAGGCACGCTCCAAAAATATAACTTAACCCCACTTCTACATTCATCTTTCCACCTACCATACCTAACATTCCTGCTCCTATGATAGGACTAATAAATGAAAAAGAAGTACCCTGAATGCATAGTAACCCAGCTCCTATAGGGCCAATGGTATGACATTGGATAAACGTCGCTATACCTGATACAAATAAAGACATTGACACCATAAAAGCAGTAGTATTTATATCAAACTGTAAAGCAGAACTAATAATAAGAGGTGGTGTTATGATAGCCACAAAGATTGCTAATAAATGCTGCATAGCAGCAAAGAGAGATTCACGAAATGGAGGACGATCATTAAGTCCATAGATAAGTTCTTTCTTTTCTTCCATAACATAAAGTAAATTTATTCTTTTATACTTGTCTTATAATATATCTTAATTATAAAAATATATATGTAAAGAGGTGAACTTTAATAAGCCCACCTCTTTATGTTTTAATTATCTCCTCAATTTTATTTTACAGTTTTCAAGCGATTCTATAATAGCTAAACTCTCACAGCGAACTCCTGCTTTTTCTATTATACTTCTGCCATGCTGGAACTCCTTTTCTATAATAAACCCCATGCCCACTAGCTCAGCACCTGCTTGAGCACATAAGTCTATTATCCCTTTTGCAGCATTACCATAAGCGAGGAAATCATCTACAAATAAAACCTTATCTTCTTTTGTAAGATATTCTTTTGATATAACAATGTTATACTCTCTTTGCTTAGTAAACGAAAAAACTTTAGTAATAAGCATATCACTCATAGTAGAAGGTGTTTTCTTCTTAGCAAAAACAACGGGTAGATCGAGTAAAAATCCCATCATTATAGCAGGTGCAATACCACTTGCTTCTATGGTTATAATCTTGTTAATTTCTGTAGATGCATATCTACGGATAAATTCTACAGCTATTTGTTTCATCAAGTTAGGATCCATTTGATGATTGATAAACTTATCTACCTTAAGAATACCACCTTCAAAACATTTACCCTCTTTTAGAATACGCTCACATAAAACTTTCATTATTACAATTAATTTTCAATACTTAATAAAAAAAGAAATGAAAAGAAAATATTTATTCACTCTCACTCCATAATTAATTGCATGCAAATTTACTAAAAATAACATATATAAAAAGAATAGTTTTGCTTTTTTATTAAGACAAGAATGAGAAATTTTCTGATAGTCTTATGTCAAGGATTTAAAAAGTATTATCCTAAAAATTATATTGCTGTTTGGTAAAAAAGATTATCATTTAAAAAACAAAAAAAAAGGTTTGGTTGTTTTGCTAAAAAAAATATTTACTTGTAAGTGAAAATATAACAAATTTTTATAAAGGAAGAAGGCATATAAAGATGAAAGCGTTTTTTATGATATGGTATAAAATAAAAGAAGCAGTGTCCTTCACAGGTGACCGCTTCAATTTCAAATAGGTATTAGTTTTGTAAGGTAAAAAGATTGTTTTCAGGATAACGCTGCAAAGGTAGGGATAATCTTTTAACCTTGCAAAACTTTTTTCTTGTTTTTTTGTATAAAATCTTTCCATGAGCCATAATGTTTAGCATCAGTTTCAGGGCAATTACTTTGTAAAAAATGACAGTAGGCTGCACCTACAGCGTCAGTGGCATCCATAAAATGGGGCATTTGGTCATCTCTTAAATGTAATAATTTTTGTAACATATTAGCAACTTGTTCTTTAGAAGCAGCACCGTTGCCAGTAATAGCCATTTTTATCTTCAGTGGAGCATATTCATGTATTGGTATATCATGATGTATAGCAGCAGCAATGGCAACACCTTGGGCACGACCAAGTTTGAGCATAGATTGCACATTTTTACCAAAGAAAGGTGCTTCTATGGCTAACTCATCAGGTAGGTATTCTTCAATAATCCCTGTTACGCGGTCGAAGATTTTCCCTAAGCGTAAATATATATCTTTTTCTTTACGCATATCTATAATACCCATAACAATCAGGTTTGCTTTGTTACCTACAGCGCGGAGTAAACCATATCCCATAACATTAGTGCCAGGGTCTATGCCTAAAATGATTTTTTCTGTTTTTGAAGTAGGAGAAAGCATCTATTTTATCTATCTAAATAAAGATTATGGGCAACCTCGTAACCTATAGTGGAGCTATCACCATGGCCTGGGTATATGATAGTTTCGTCAGGTAATTGTGCTAATAAGCGTAACGAACTTACCATTTGAAACATACTGCCTCCAGGAAAATCTGTTCTTCCTATACTTCTTTTGAATAAAGTATCTCCAGTAAAAAGTAAGTGTTCTTTTTCGCAATAGTAACATACTGAGCCATTGGAGTGGCCAGGAGTAGCTATAGTTTTTAAAGAATGTGTCCCAAACTTGATGATGGTATTATTTTTTATACAATAATTGGTTTCGGGCAAATCGTAATTTAATGTTATACCAAAGATTGTTGAAGCAGCATTTTGAGGATTTTCCATCCAAGTGCGATCCCCTTCATGTGCTTCTGGCTTGAGCCCGTATGTTTCAAATATTGTGTTATCACCTAAATGGTGGTCAAGATGTCCATGCGTAGAAAGCAGATGAACAGGTTTTAATTTTTCTTCTTGTATATATTTTATAATCTTATTTCGCTCTTCGCTACGATAAGCACCACAATCAATAATAACACATTCTTTAGTTTCATCGCTTACAACAAAACAATTCTCTGCTAACATATTACATGAAAAACATTCTACTTTGATCATAACATATCTCCCAAAATAAAGTATAATTTATATAGAACTTTTTAAAATAAAATTTAACAAGGTAAATATAGAATATATTTGTCCTTAAACCATTCTTCTTCAAACCATTGAGTAAGCTCTATCTGTTCTATAATTTTTTTAAATGATTTAGTTTCTTCTTTAAGATTTCCTCCTTTTAGTACTATAACACCATTGGGTAAAGCGTTGTGCTGCTCTTTGGAAATATTTTTCCTTACTATTTTTATCAAATTAGGTAATGGCATTACTGCTCGAGATACGATAAAATCAAACTTATCTTTTTCTTCTTCTCCGCGCATGTGCATAGGAAGGATATTTCTTAGTTCTATATCTTTACCTATCTCTGTGGCTACTTTAATCTTCTTACCAGTACCATCTATCATTTTAAAACTTACCTCAGGGAACAAAATAGCTAAAGGTATTCCGGGGAAACCTCCACCAGTGCCAAAGTCGAGAATAGTAGTGCCAGCCTTAAAATGTATCAGCTTTGCTATAGCCATAGAGTGTAACACATGATGTTCATATAAGTTATCTATATCTTTACGAGAAATAATATTTATTTTAGCATTCCAATCTTGATACAGATCGTACAGCAAACTAAACTGTTTTATTTGTTTATCACTGAGATCCTTAAAATATTTTTTTATAATGTCTATTTGCATAATAGTAATTTATTTTTTAATAGCTATTCGTATCCCCTTACTATTAATTTCTCCTGGATTATAGACAAAAATAGTGGAATCGTCAGTAAAAATATAATTGCTTGCAGGATAAATATTTATATTCTCAAAAAAGCCTTTTGCTTGAATATCTTTTAATGTAGGATCATCAATGTTTAGCTTCTTACCAAAAGCATCTATGATAACATTATTCATCTCTTTATTTCCGTATCTATCTTTTAGTGTAAGAAGTTTTCCTGTTTTAGGATTAAAATTGCGAATAATGCAGTATTTTGTTTTAATACCACTGCCATCATCTATCGATATGTTGGATGTTGCCACTATATTGTCACCATCTCCAGAAGATAATGTAACATTTATAAATAGTTTACCTTTTGTTTTTGCATTTTGTTTTTCATGTTGGCGAATAAGTTTAGCCATATAAAAATATTCTTTTATATATTTTTCAGCAAAAATTATCAAGGCATGTTTTGGAGTGATGTGCTCGTTTAAAATGGAAAGATAATCTGGTTGTAACAACCCCATTCTTAGTAAAGAATCGGTAGTAGTAGAATATTTTTCTCCTTTTAAATAAGAAAACTCTACATGAACTTCACAAGTAATATTATCTGAAAGATGTGCTGTTGTGTCTATAACGGCTTTAGTTATTGGAAGCGTCAATACTTTAGCTGATTTGTTTTTTTTATAGCAGCTACATAAAAGAAAGCTCCCTACAACTAAGAACGTACATAATATAAATGATTTCTTTGTCATAATATGAACAAAATTACAAAAAATAGCTGTAACTTTTGCATAAATGCTGAAGTTTACCATATTTTAAAGCCATAAAAGTAGTTGATGAGAAAATGGAAGGTACTTTCCGATAATCTTGTTTGTTTATAATAAAGATAAAGGTTTATTTGGAAAATAAAAAAGGAGATATGGCTATATTTTTCCATATCTCCTCTGAATAAGATTTAACTAATTAAAAAGGAAAATTAGTTATTATTGCAATCTGAATGTAATAGGAAGAGTAAACCATACATTGGCAGCCTGACCATTATTCATGCCAGGATTCCACTTAGGCATACTGTTCACAACTCGTAGAGCCTCACGATCAAGGGCAGGGTCTACACCGCGAAGTACCTGTGCTTGACTAACGCTACCATCACGTCCTACAACGAACTTAACAATAACTTTACCTTGAACACCATTTTCTGCAGCCACTGCAGGATAAGTAATATGAGAACTTAACCAGCTGTTAACATCACCTTTAAAAGTAGGCATTTGTTCTGCTACGGTGAAAACTTTAGTAGCTATATCCTCAGCTGGAGCTTCTTGTTTAGCTTCAACCTTAGGTGCTTCTATCTTAGGAACAATTTGGTCTGGAGTTGCTACAGTACTTCTTGCAGCCACTTCGGTACGATCATTTACACCTTCCTTAGATTCACTACCAATAGCTTTTGTCTCCTTGTTCATCTTCACCATAGGAGGCATTTCTTCCTTAACATCTTTATCATCTTTGATGACAGGAGCAGTAAACTTAACTGTTGCACGAGTTTGAGGAACAACCTTTTCTGGCTCAATCTTCTTGGGCTCAGCTTTAGGTTGTTGCTTCTTACGTTCAGCTTGTTCCTTTTTAGCTTGTTCCAGAGCTGCTGCTTCCATCTTTGCTGCATATGCTGCTTGAGCTGCCAAATCGTCATTGTGCTTTTTGATTTGGTAAGCTAAATAGCCTCCTCCAAGGAATGCAGCAATAAGCAATATAGCTAACGCCTTAATATTACGCAGAGATGTTCCCTTACGTAGCTTGTAAGCTCCATACTCTTTGTTTTTGTTGGCGAATACCATTTCGACCCATTTAGGATCGTATAGATCTATTTTTGCCATTGTCTTTCTATTCTTTAATTGTTACTAGTATATTGATTATAATTGAACACCTTTTTTAACAAGAAGAGCCTTGTCTTGGTCATTCAATTTATCAATAACAAATGTTCCAATGTATGAAATCTGCATTTCATCGAGGATATCCACTAAGTGATGATATGAAGCCTTATCTGTTAGTTTAATTACAACAGTTAATGTACCAACCTTAGTGCCATTTATCTGACCACTCTTAATATTAGCTACCTCTGCCTGATATACACTGTCAGGATAAGCTTTAGGATTAGCTTGTTTCTTCTTTTCAAGTTCTTGCATAGCAATGCTAAGATCTTGATAAGGAATTGAAGCATTCTCCCCAGTATCTCCACCACCAATTTGCTTGTGTTGAAGGACATAGCGGATACCTGTAGTGCCTTTAGTCCAATCAGCAGGCTTTAACCAAGATGGATTATCATACTCTGGCTTACCTTCACCGTAAAACATCTTATCACCATCAGCGATATAAATGGTAATAGAGTGAGATTCTTTAGCTTCATTCTTTTTAGCATCTGGAGTGTTCTTGTCATTACTTGGCATAGTTAGCTCCATGGTAGAAGGCTTGCTTAAAGATGTACATAGCATGAAGAATGTGATAAGCAACATAAGCATATCCACCATCGGAGTAAAATCGACACGTACGGTCATTTTCTTTTGCTTCCCGCCTCCGTTGTTATTAGAAACCATTTCTGCCATATTACTTAACCTCCTCTCTAGCCTGTGCGGCCTTTTTAGCATCCAATTGAGTAATCATGTAGTAATGGCTCTCGTCCATATCTTGAAGTTCGCTCATTACTTTCTTAACAGTGCCATAAGGAGTATCTGCATCCGACTTTATAGCTAATCTTACTTTAGGATTAACTTGGCGTGCAGCGTTTACCCATTGTTGAAATTCTGTAAAGTCTTGTCCTTTGATACTGTCAAGTGGAATACCCATTTTTGGAAGTTCTGTTGTACGTTTTGCAGCAGGTAGCATTAAGTATTCTGGGAGTTTGTCCAAAGGAGTACCGAATGTTGATTCTGCTACAAATACTTTTTTCTGTGCAGGGGTCAATGTTGTCATGTTATCTACTATTTGAGCCAGTTGATTAGTGTTATCATAGCTCATGAATACCTGACCATTCCCCGTAGGTGTACCTGCAGCCGTCTTTTCAGGGCTGACGATAATTGTTAAGACACCATTCTCTGGCACTTTTGTTTCTGACACAGACCCTGGGGTGTTTACCTTTACAGGCTCACTCTTTACAAATGTAGATGTAAGCATGAAGAAGGTAAGAAGAAGGGTCATAACGTCAGACATAGGTGTCATGTCTATAAACGTGTCCGACTTCTTAATTTTTACTTTACCCATAGCGATAAATATTTAAAGGGTTAGCAAAAATTAAGCTTCGTCTGTGTGGTTTGCTTCGTATGTCTGAGCAATAGAGTAACCAACCTCATCAAGAGCGTATGTCAACTTGTCTACCTTGTTTGAGAAATAGTTGTAAGAAACTACAGCACACCACGAAGTAGCAATACCAAAAGCAGTGTTGATCAAAGCCTCAGAAATACCAGCAGAAAGAGCAGCAGAGTCTGCACCGCCACCAGAAGCCAAAGCAGAGAACGACTTAATCATACCGGTTACAGTACCTAACAAACCAGTAAGAGTACCAAGTGTAACAAGTGTTGCAACAATAGGTAGATTCATGGTTAATGTAGGCATTTCTAACTGAGTAGCCTCTTCGTGAGCTTGCTGTATTTTAGCCACTTTGTTAGCCTTCTTTAAACTTGAATTAGCACCTGTTTCCATGTTTTTGTAAGCATTCAAAGATGCTTTTACAACATTTGCAACAGAACCTCTTTGTTGATCACAAAGCTGGTTAGCTTTTGCTAAATCATTATTGTTTAATGCTGCTTTAATGTTCTGAACGAACTTTGGTAGAGCACCCTTGCCGAAAGCTGTTTTAAGAGCAAGCCAACGTTCTATAGACATTGCAAGAACGGTGAGTAATAATGTGTGGATAACTGGTACCACAACACCACCTTTATAGATAGTACCCCAAACGTCAGCAGGAGTTTCTCTTGTTCCACCATCTTGGAAGTGCATAGGGTTAGCAAACCATGTGAAAAACAATACAAATGCTACGACTGCGCAAACGACGATTATCCAAAATGCGCCTCTAACTCCTGTGAAGCCCTCAGACTTCTTAGCTGGGGCTGCTTTTTTTTGTGTTGTTGCCATAATTAAATGAACTTTTAATTTTTTAGTTATTAATGAATTTATTTGTTATTATTTATTTGATTTCAAAAGCTTTATTATCACTCTATGACTTTATTGACATTTTCATGATGTTTAACAGCGCAAAGATAACAATTAATACCAAACTATCACGATAATTAGTAACTTTTAACAATCATATTTTGTATATGTTTCAATCTAATAAAATTCTTATATTGTAATTTTTTTTTATTTTAATTTTAGTAATGCGCTTTTAATTCGTTTTAATGCTGTTATAATATTTTCTTCACTTGTAGCATAACTAATTCTAAAACAATCTGGTGCGCCAAAGTCATCGCCTCCTACTACTGCGACATGAGCTTCCTCTAAAAGAAACATTGCTAAATCTGTAGCGGTATTAATTTGTTTGTCGTTATATTTTTTACCAAAAAGTTTAGAACATTTTGGGAAGAGGTAAAAAGCTCCTTCTGGTACATTTACTTCGATGTCTGCTATTTCTTTTGCTAAATTTACTATAAGGTCTCTTCTCTTTTTAAATTTACTACATGATGTTTTTACACAGCTTTGATTGCTTTCATAAGCGGCTAATGCAGCCATTTGACTTACACTGCTTGCTCCGGAAGTATATTGGCTTTGTAGCTTGCAAACACCTTTTGCTATCCATTCAGGAGCAGCCACCCAACCTAATCGCCATCCTGTCATAGCATAAGCTTTACTAACACCATTGCAGATGATAGTGCGGTCTTTCATGTTTTTAAAAGAAGCTATACTTGTATGTGTGTTTGTATAAGTAATGTGTTCGTATATTTCATCTGAAAGTACGTAGAGATTTTCATATTTAAGAATTACCTTTGATAATGCTTCTAATTCATCAGCAGTGTATACACTACCTGTTGGATTGCTTGGCGAACATAGTATAATCAACTTTGTTTTTTCGCTAATAGCCTTTTCTATTTGCGTAGGAGTTATTTTAAAGTTTTGCTCAAAGCTAGCCGATACATATATAGGTTTACCTCCTGCTAATAATACCATTTGAGGGTAACTTACCCAATAGGGTGCAGGTATAATTACCTCATCTCCATGATCAATTAAAGATAGTATGGTATTACAAACAGCCTGCTTACCTCCCGTGCTTACTACCACTTCATTTGTATTGTAGTTAAGATTATTTTCTATTTTTAGTTTATTAACTATGGCTTTACGTAATTCTTGGAAGCCAGCTACTGGTGAATATTTAGAATAGTTCTCATCGATAGCCTTCTTAGCAGCCTCTTTTATGTGGTTAGGGGTCATAAAGTCTGGTTCTCCCACACTCATATTAATAACGTCAATACCTGTAGCTTTCATTTCACTACTCTTTTGCGACATAGCCAAAGTGGCAGAAGGTGATAATCTTTTTAAACGTTTCGACAGTTGTTGTGTCATATAGCAGATATTACATTGTGAATAATAAACGCTGCAAAAATAATACTTTTTATTATAATATGGAACTTTTTAGACTAATATTTAAATAATTCTCCCCCTAATTTGTAATAACACGTATAATATAAACATTTTTGTAGACATTTAAAAGGTATTTGTAATAAGTATAAGTATAATGCGAATAAAATAGTGAAAAAAGTTTTTTCTAACCTTAAAAAGTATATATTTGCGATATTATTATTGTGTAAATATGTCTTTTTTTATATCTTTGCAGTCATAAAAAGTAAAAGGAAGGTATATTACGATGAATTTATATAAGGAGGAATATATAGATATGATAATTAAGAAATTCTATAAAAGTATAAATTAATTATAATAAATTTTGGAATACGGATAATACCTAATAACTTTACGACAGATTTATTACACTAAAAATATTAATGATATGTACAGGGCATCGCATAACGTTTTTTTAAGCATAGCTATTCTTACTACTTTTGTCTTAGTTGCATGTGGTAAGAGGAAAGCAGCAGATGGCAGAACTGATACTCCCATTTCTGGAACTATTAAGTTTGCTTCAGACGAAAGTTTTGCTCCTATTATAGAAGAGGAGCTTCAGACATATCAATATCGCTTCCCTAAAACTCATTTATTGCCTATTTATACAGATGACAATACAGGTATGAGGCTTTTAATAGATCAAAAAGTAAATCTTTTTTTTACATCGCATAAGTTAGAAAAAGGTGAAGAGGCTTTAATACAAACCAAAGGGCCTATTCCTTCTGTATTTCCAATAGGTTATGATGGTATAGCTTTTATAGTCAATAAAGCTAATAGAGATTCTTTGCTTACTGTTAGCCAAATTAAGCAAATTTTAGGAGGTAAATTTACTCAGTGGCGGCAGGTTAGCAAGCAAAATTTACAAAAAAATATTGAGATAGTGTTCGATTCAAAAGCATCTGCTACGTTACATTTTGTAGCGGACTCTATTTTAGGTGGTCAAAAGAACATGAGTAAAAATATTGTAGCAGCAAAGAACACTTCTTCAGTTATAGAATATGTAAATAAAACTCCGAATGCCATAGGCGTTGTAGGCTCAAATTGGTTATATGATAGGCGTGATACTACAAATACTACTTTTAAGAAAGGTATTAGAGTTGTAGCCGTGTCTCAAACCACCCAAGCTATGCCTTCAAATAGTTGGCAGCCTTATCAAGCCTATTTATTAAATGGTCGCTATCCTTTTGTGCGTACTATATATGCAATAGTTGCTGACCCTCATAAGGCTTTGCCATGGGCGTTTGCTAATTTTATTACAGGTCCAGTAGGTCAGATGATAGTATTAAAGGCAGGTCTATTACCTTATCGTGGCAATATAAATATTCGTAGGGTGGAGGTTAAAAATTAGAAATAATTATTTTGGGAAAAACAAATGTAATTATAGTATAAGGAAGCTATAAATAAAAGAAAGGTTTGAAGTTATGAAGAAAATTAAATATGTATTAGTAGGAGCATTGATGTTGGGAATGTCAACTCCTTTGATGGCTCAGGAGGCTGATTATAAAGCAGCTTTAAAGCCTATTGTATCAGCTTTGGAAGCTGTTCCAAACGATCCTAAAGTAGTAAAAAACCTTGTAAAAGTCTACCAAAAGACATTCAAGAAAGATGAGAAGGCTCTTGTAGCTCTTGGTAATGTTTATCTTGCGCAGCGTAATTATGATGCTGCAACAGCTATTGCTAATAACATTACTACGAACAAGAGGTTTAATGGTAGTTTAGCTTATGTCTTGCTAGGTGATATTGCAGCCTTAAAGGATTCTATAGGTAATGCCGGAGATGCTGCATCACAGTATCAGGCAGCTATTAGCCTTGATCCTCATAATGTTGCAGCTTATGAGCGTTATGCGAAAGTATATCGTCATGTAAACGCTAACACAGCGATAGAAAAATTAGAAGAGCTTCGTAAGGTGGAGCCTAATTATCCTGTAGAGGCTACTGCTGCCGACTTGTTTATTGGCGATGGCAAATATGAAGAAGCATTAAAATGGTATGATAAGGCTAATCGTGCTAATCTTACAGAGAGCAATTTCTATAACTATGGGTTTGCTGCTTTTGTAGATCAAAACTATGATAAAGCCCTTGATGTAGTAAGGACAGGTTTGCAGAAATATCCAAATAGTGAATATCTTAGTCGTGTAGGTATGATGGCTTCTACAAGTAAAGCTCTATATGCAGAAGCTTTAAGCTATGCTAATACGCTTTTTGCAGGTAAGAGTAAAAAGGTGGCTAACGACTATCTTGTATATGCTAAAGCATTAGCAGGTAATAAGCAGTTTGACCAAGCTTTCCAAGCTATAGAAAAAGCTAAAGAGTTAGCTCCTAATAGTATTGCTACTATTAAGGCTCTTGCAGATATATATGTATTACAAGGTGATGAAGATAAAGCTTTAGAAGCACAACAGGAATATTTACAAAAAAATCCAAATGCAAACTCTTCAGACTTCTCATCTCTTGCAGGTACTTATGTACAAAAGGCCGAGAAGTTGACAGGTGAAGAGAAAAAGGCTACACTTACTAAGGCTATGGCAGTATATGAAGATATGCTTACCAAATTCCCTTCTATATCTGATTGGATTTGGTTAAATCAAGCTAATATTGCTAATACTTTAAATGACCCTGATAAGGTAGCAGAGATTTACCAGAAAGTAGCTGCTTTCGAAGAGGCTAAACCAAGTCTTAATGCCGACCAAAAGAGTTATCTTGAGAATGTTTATTATGGTTTAGGTTATTATAATTCTAAGAAAGGTAACGCTGAGGTTGCTAAGGATTACTATAACAAAGTGTTAAAAGTAAATCCTAATAATGAAAATGCTAAGAAAGCATTAGGTATGTAAATTCATACAAGAGAAGCTATTAAAAATACCAAACAGAGATGTTTCTATGAAATTTAAGAAACATCTCTGTTTGAAAAAGTAAGACAATATACCAAAGGGTGGTTAGTCATACCATGAAAGAAAACACAATATACTTAAAACTTTATCATTACAAAAATATTATACTATCCAAAAAAGAACAAAACTTATGAAGTTATATCCAAACAAGATACCTTTTGTACAATTTACTATTTGCTTATTGTCATATCTCTAAAAGATTTCTATTTATGGATAATTTACAAAAAAGTAAATATTTTATCTTTGCCTTTTTCTTATTATTTATAACTTCTTCATGTAAGAAGCTATATAGATTTAATAGATTTATTGGAAAAGATACTGCACGAATAAATTGGATTTATCATGAGAATAGAGCAGATGATAATGGAGATAATGGAGATGATGAACTTATTTTTAAAGTAAAACCTAATAACAATGCAACAAAAAAATATAAAAACCCTAACGAATACGCTCCACAGAGCGATTTAGAAGGACGCGAATGGTAAAACTTTTAAGATAGAAAGGTTATAATATTAAGGGGAATTATAGAGTTATATGTTTTTCTGAAATTGTAATTAAAAGGAGTATAGAGTTATGTATTTATATACAAAAGGATTAAGAATAAGTTATATATATCTTTAGAAATCTAATTCTAAAGAAGGATATTTCTGCTGTAATTCTTTTGCTTTTATCTTTAATTTTTCTATAAATTTTAGATAATCTTTTGATGTAGGGTTAAAAGGACGATGTGCTAATCCTTCTTTAATGGGTTGCCATGCAGTTAAGAAATCGTTTAGTGTTGAGGAGAAACACGATAGTTGTAGACGTTCCCATATATATTCCACAGCTTGCTGACTGGGGTGTAACATGTCAGCTGTATAAAAGCGATAATCGCGTAACTCATCATTTATTATTTCGTAAGCAGGGAAATAGAATACCTGTTTAGGATAGGTATGTACAAATTTATCTGCCGCCAAAAGGAGTATAGCTTTTGAAAGCTGACTTTTGTGATAACCATATTTTGCATAGCGTATAGGGCTAACTGTAATAATCACCTTTATGTTTATATTAGACTCTAACAGTTTTTTGTAAATAGCAACGAGGGTAGTAAAACATTCCTCTATAGATAATTCTTCTTCGGTGAAAAGGTTTTGAGGGCGTTTGGCACAATTGTCTACAATCTTGCCCGTAGCTTTTTCGCGATATACATGGTTAGTACCAAGCGTTATAACTACTGTATCGAAACTTTTATTTATTTGTTCTACTGTGTGAAGTATCGATACAGGATTATACATAACTCCAAAGGGATTGATTGTTGTATGAAACTTTTCCTGTTCGAAGCGTTTACCCATATTAGTAGCAAAGCAAGAACCTACAAAGAGAATATTTTCTAAAGGCTCAAACTTAAAAGGGGGAGAGGGTAAGGTAACTATTGTGCGAAATTCCATATAACTTTTAATATTAAAAATATTCCAAATACATATCTTTATCTAAAAAAATTACATTTGCTTCTTTTTATTCTTCCATTCTACATAACCAATAAATATTAACGCTAATAAGAGGATAGCAATAGCAATATAAGCAATAGTTTCGGTAATAGCAATGCTCTTAGGGTGAAAATCGAATACTATCTTATGTTTTCCAGCTGGTACTTTAATGGCACGTAGAATATAGTTAGCACGCCCAATTTCCACTTCGCTACCATCAATAGTGGCTTTCCAACCGGGATAATATATCTCTGATAAAACTACAATGCCACCATGTTTTGAATAAGCAGAGTACTCTAAATGATTAGGTGCATATTTATCTAAACGGACTTTACCTTGGTCTGCTGTAATATTATCTTTTGTTGCAGCTGTTTTTAGTATGTTTTTAAACTTAACATCTGCAACTGCTTGGTGTCGAAGATCTATCTTCCCAAGAAGGTCATATTCTTTATTAGCATTATCAGCGAATATTATGTCATTGACAAACCAGCCATTACCCATAGCGTATGGATTATTTATAGGCATGGTCTGCCCTCCTTGTAATGGAAATATAAAAAACTTTGCGTTAAGCATGTTTAGCACGGGGAATAGTCTTTTACCATCTACTTTTTGCATATCTCCTCTATACCTTATCACCTCTTTCATAGTATGTTGCATTTCTGGCATTATGTATCCATCTATAATATCTTGGTAGCGGCGTAGCTTAGCTGCATTATAGCCACCTATACTCTTATGAAAGAAAGAGGTTTCATTTTCGTTAAATGTGTTTGAAGCAAAATTAAGAACACGGTCGTCCTTACCAGAATTGCGTAAAATAGCGTCATCGGTGGCTGTTTTTTGTTGCGGTGCATCACGCTCACTTTTAGGGACAAACATATCATCATTAAGATAACGTTTGTCCACCTGCCACATGTCTATAAAGCATAACACAGTGATAGCATATATCATCATGTTGGCTTTTAGTTTACCCCATCTAAAAGCATATATTAAAGCTAAGCCTATTATTATTATTATTACCGAACGCCAAGCGTCTGCGCTTACTAAAGCTGATCGCATTGTTGCTATATTCGATAAAATAGATTGTAAAGAGTTATTATCCATTCCTTGTATAGAACTTAGCATATTCCTTTCTTGTAAGCTAACAAAAGGCCCCATTAGGTCTGGGAAAATACCAATTATAACAGAAACTCCAAGTGTAAGAGCTATACTAATATAGATAAAACGAGCTTTACTAACTAAGACATCTGGTTTATCGATAATTTCTTTTAGGGTGAAAATAGCAAGTAGAGGGATTGTAAATTCTGCTATAACAAGAATGCTTGACACTGTACGGAATTTAGCATACATCGGGAAATAGTCTATAAACAAATCGGTAAGCCACATATAGTTTTTACCCCATGATAAAAGTATAGAGAGTATTGTTGCTGCTAATAATGCCCATTTAAGAGGTGTGCGTACTATAAATAGACCCATTATAAAAAGTAGCATAACAAACGCACCTACATATACTGGGCCACTTGTGCCGGGTTGTGTCCCAAAATATTGTGGAAAAGAATCGTATAATACTGGGATAGAACTTTGTATAGTAGGGTCGGCTTTAGACATGGCAGTTTTGCTTTGCGATAAAGGTACGGAGGCTCCACCTTTAGCGTTAGGGATAAGAAGAGTCATTGTCTCATCTATGCCATAGCTCCAATGTGTGATATATTCGCGATCTAACCCGGAACTGGCTTGATTATTAGAGGCTTTATTTACAAGCTCGTTTTTACCACGTGTGCTCTCTTTTTGGTATTGCCATGTATGAAAAAGACTTGAAATGTTAATAGCTATCCCAACTCCGGCAGCTATAAGACAAACTATAGACGACTTTACGAAGGTTATAATCTGTTTATCTTTTATGGCTTTATAAAGATACGCCATTACCATAAAGAAGACAATAAACAGGTAATAGTAAGTCATCTGAATATGGTTAGCCTTAATCTCAAATGCTGTAAATATAGCTGCTACAACAAACCCTAAAAGATATTTCCCACGATAGGTTAAAACAATACCTGCTATCATAGGCGGAAGGTAAGCTAAAGCCATTACTTTCCAAAGATGTCCAGCTGCTATTATTATTAAGAAGTAAGAAGAGAATGCCCAAATAATACTACCTAAAGCAGCTAAAGATTGACGTAAACTGAAAGCTCTTAAAAGGATATAAAAGCCTAACATATAAGCAAAAAGAAACCATACGTTATCAGGTAGCCATAAGTGGTAAGCATTCATTACTACAGCAAGCCCATCTGTAGAATTGTAGGAAGGTGATATCTGATAAGTTGGCATACCGCTGAAGATAGAGTTAGTCCAGCGTGTCGTTTCACCTGTAGCTTCTTTATACTTTCCTAATTCTTGCACTGCGCCCATACCAGCTGAAGCATCGTGTCTGTATAATATTTTTCCTTGTGTTACAGGAATAATGAAATAAGCAAATGAAATAACCGCAAAAGCTACTACGATAATAAGATCGGGTAAAAATTTCTTCCAAGTATTCATATTTTTTTATTTAAATATTCTATCCTTTAAGTAGTGTTTTACTACTCTAAAACATTGCAAAGATACAAAAATATAGTATGTTACCATGTGTAACTATCATCTTTTTCGTATCTTTGCATTATGAAAATAGGAATTATTGTTGCTATGGATAAAGAGCTGACACAGCTCAAAGCCATTCTCAGTAGCATTCAAACGGAGCGTTTTAATAATAAAGACTTTATAATAGGAGCTCTTAATGATAAAAAAATCATTTTACAGCAATGTGGAATAGGAAAGGTTAATTCTGCTGTAGGTACAGTAGAAATGATAAATAATTATCACCCAGATTTGATTATCTCAAGTGGTTGTGCTGGTGGGGTTGATGTATCTTTAGAGGTTGCACAAGTGGTAGTGGCAAAAGAGTGTGTTTACCATGATGCTTATTGTGGTGATGAGCAGCTCTTTGGGCAGATAATGGGAATGCCTGCCCGTTTTAAAACGAGTCAGGAATATATAGACAAGGCTTTAGCATTAAATGATATTAAGGGTAAAATCCCTACTATAAAAGCAGGACTTACGGTGAGTGGCGAATGGTTCGTTAATACGAAAGATAAAATGCAAAGCATAATTAATCATTTTCCTGACGCAAAAGCTGTAGACATGGAAAGCTGTTCTATTGCTCAGGTGTGTTATATATATGGTGTACCCTTTGTTTCGTTTCGTGTTATAAGCGATATTCCTTTGAAAGATACGAACGCTTTTCAGTATTTCAACTTTTGGGAAAAGATAGCAGAAGGTAGCTTTGAGGTAACAAAACATTTCTTGAACATTCTTTAAAGTAAAAATAAGAAAATGGATAAAATATCTTCTTTTACTATAAATCATCTTGCTCTAAAGCGTGGCATTTACGTTAGCAGGAAGGATTATATAGGTAGTGAGGTTATCACTACTTTTGATATTCGTATGAAAGAGCCTAATCGCGAGCCTACATTGCATGTAGAGTCTATACACACGATAGAACATCTTGCAGCTACTTTTTTGCGTAATGATGAAAAGTGGAAGGATAGGGTAATATATTGGGGGCCTATGGGTTGTTTGACTGGCAACTATCTTATCCTTAAAGGCGACCTTGATTCGGTTGACATTGTCGACCTAATGCGTCGTACATTTACCTTTATTGCCAATTTTGAGGGAGAAATACCCGGTGCAACACCACGCGACTGTGGCAACTATTTAATGAACAATCTGCCCATAGCAAGGTGGGAGGCTAAGAAGTTTTTAACAGAAGTGTTAGATAATATAAGCCAGGAAAATCTTATCTATCCACAATAAAAATGGTATAATGTGCAAGAAAAACCATATAATAAAGGTGTAATATATATAAAAAGCAAATCTAACTTCTTGCATATTAGCAGAATAATACTTATCTTTGCATCACAAATTGTAAATATGAAGAAAAGCATTATTTTATCATTTTGTGTGGCACTTATTTTTTGCAGCTGTGCCCACGAATATAATGTAGTATATAAGAGTGCAGACCCAGAATATAAGTACGAGTTTGCTAAAGAGTTATTTGTTAAAGGTAAGTTTGCAAGTGTTATTCCTCTTTTGCAAGATTTGGTAGTTACGCTAAAAGGTACAGAGAATGGTCAGGAGAGCTTATATATGTTAGCAAAGGCAGAATATGGCATGAAGGACTATGATGCAGCTTCAGAAATATTTAAAAAATATTATCAGAGCTATCCTAAGGGGATATATGCAGAGATGGCACAGTTTAACATTGGGCAATGTTTGTATGAAAATGCTCCAGAGCCGAGGTTAGATCAGACACCTACCATTGCAGCAATACAGGCTTTTCAGGACTATTTAGATCTTTTCCCAGATGGTAAGATGAAAGAAAAGGCGCAAGAGCGAATGTTTGAGCTTCAAGACAAATTAGTAAAAAAAGAATATTTGAATGCAAAGCTTTATTATAATCTTGGTTCTTACTTTGGTAACTGTACAAGTGGAGGTAATAATTATGAGGCTTGTGTTATAACGGCTCAAAACGCTATAAATGATTATCCTTATAGTAATCTGCGTGAGGAGTTTGCCATATTAATAATGAAGAGCAAGTTTGAGCTGGCGCATATGAGTGTAGATGCTAAAAAGCTACAACGTTTTCAAGATGCAGAAGATGAGTGTTATGGATTTATCAATCAGTTTCCCGACTCTAAGGAGCGTCATACTGCGGAGGAATATATAAAAAAATGTAAGCAGGTTACAAAAGATTAAAGCGATTATAAAATATTATATTTACAAGAATGGATTACAGGAAGTCAAAAGCACCGTCAAACACGGTAACAAGAGATGTACAAGAGCTTTGGAAAGATACCGACAATATCTACGAAAGTGTCGCTATTATTGCAAAGCGTGCTAATCAGATATCAGTAGAGATAAAGCAAGATTTAAACAAGAAATTAGCTGAATTTGCTTCATATAATGATTCTTTAGAAGAAGTTTTTGAGAATCGTGAGCAGATAGAGATTAGCCGTTATTATGAGAAGCTTCCAAAGCCTACTTTGCTTGCAACGGAAGAGTTTCTTAATAATAGCATTTATTGGCGCGATCCTTCTAAAGATGTAAAAGGAGAATACGAAGATTAAATCATGATTCAGCGAAAGCAAACTATTTTCTTATTATTAGCTATCATTGCTATACTTGCATGTATGGCTATGCCTATTGCGCACATAGAGGCTAAGGCGATGGCAGCTAACCAAGAGGTCTATAACCTATGGATACAACATTCTAACGGTGATAAAGAGTATAGCGTATGGGCTTTATTTGGGCTTTTAGTAATAAGCTGCCCTATAAATCTTTTTGCAATATTCGATTTTCGTAACCGCAAGCGTCAGAGTCGTTTGTGTGTTTTCTCTATGTTGTTGATGTTGGGTTGGTATATTGTTTATGGGGTATTTAGCCAGATGTTAACAGCTTTAGGCAGCTTTAATGTAAAGTTTGCAGCTTGTCTGCCTTTAATATCTCTTATATTGCTATTTATGGCTCGTAAAGCTATATTAGCCGATGAGGCATTAGTAAGAGCTGCTGACAGAATAAGATAATAAAAAGTATATTCACCTTATAATATATTAGATATGAGAGAGTGAGCAAAGATTATTATTTTGCTTGCCCTCTTATTATTTTTTTATAATCTAAAGGTGTTTATAAGTACTTTGTTTAGAGCGTGAAGAAAGGAAGAGATGATGTTGCTTTTACCTTGTTCTGCTTTTAATAAAAAAACTTTTGTGTAAATATAAAACTTATAAAATAAAAACAAAACATGGCTACAGTAGACGACAAGAAGATTATCTTCTCAATGGTGGGAGTATCTAAGATTATACCACAAAACCAAAAACAAATACTAAAGAATATATATCTTTCTTTTTTCTATGGTGCTAAGATAGGTATTATAGGCTTAAATGGGGCAGGAAAATCTACCCTTATGAAGATTATTGCAGGCATAGAACAGCCCACACTTGGAGATGTAGTGTGGAGTCAGGGTTATAGCGTAGGTTATTTAGAGCAAGATCCACCTCTTGATGAGGGAAAGACTGTTAAGGAAAATGTCATGGAAGGTGTACAGCATATATATGATGCTTTAAAGGAATATGATGAAATAAATGAGAAGTTTGCCTTAGAGGAATATTATAGCGATCCTGAAAAGATGGACAAACTGATGCAGCGGCAGGCAGAGGTGCAAGACGTTATAGATGCTACAGATGCTTGGAATATAGATTCTAAACTTGAGCGTGCTATGGACGCTTTACGTTGTCCTATGGGAGATAAGCCGGTTAGTAACCTTTCAGGGGGTGAACGTCGTCGTGTAGCATTATGCCGCTTGCTTCTTCAAAAGCCAGATGTATTGTTACTTGATGAGCCTACTAACCATTTAGATGCTGAAAGTATAGACTGGTTAGAACAACATCTTCAGCAGTATGAGGGAACTGTTATTGCTGTTACTCACGATCGTTATTTCCTTGATGATGTGAGCCAGTGGATATTGGAGCTCGACCGTGGCGAGGGCATTCCTTGGAAGGGTAACTATTCGTCATGGCTTAAGCAGAAAACTCAACGTATGGCTCAAGAAGAAAAGAGTGCTTCTAAGCGTCGTAAGACGTTAGAGCGTGAGTTAGAATGGGTGCGTATGGCTCCAAAAGCCCGACAAGCAAAAGGTAAGGCTCGTCTTAAATCGTACGATCAGATGCTTAATGAGGAACAGAAAGAGCGAGAAGAGAAATTAGAAATATATATACCTAATGGTCCTCGTTTGGGTAATAAGGTTATTGAGGCTCAACATGTACAAAAAGCCTTCGATGATAAGGTGCTCTTTAAGGATCTTAATTTTAGTTTGCCTCCTAACGGTATAGTAGGGGTTATAGGGCCTAATGGGGCAGGGAAGACAACCCTTTTCCGTCTTATCATGGGTTTAGAGCAGGCAGATAGTGGAACCTTTGAAGTGGGCGAAACGGTTAAAATATCTTATGTAGATCAGCAACATAAGGATATTGATCCTAATAAGAGTGTTTATGATGTAGTAGCACAAGGTAACGAAACCTTCCGTATGGGAGGCAGGGATATTAATTCGCGTGCTTATCTCTCACGTTTTAATTTTTCAGGCACTGACCAAAGTAAGCTTTGTGGGGTACTTTCTGGAGGAGAGCGTAATCGTTTACAGCTTGCCCTTGCTTTAAAACAAGAAGGAAACGTTTTGCTTTTAGATGAGCCTACTAACGATATTGATGTAAACACATTACGTGCGTTAGAAGAAGGATTAGAAAACTTTGCAGGTTGTGCGGTTGTCATTAGTCACGACCGTTGGTTTTTAGATCGTATCTGTACGCATATTTTGTCTTTTGAGGGTAACGGCGAAGTGGTGTTCTTTGAAGGTGATTACTCTGAATATGAGATAAATAAAGCTCGACGTTTAGGTAATGAGGAGATAAAAAAAGGGCGTTATCGCAAGCTTATGGAAGATTAAAAAGGCAAGTATATAAAAAAAGATAATATTGTTTCGCTTTAGTATAATTAGTATAAAAACTTTATTTGCATATATGAAATACTATGGGATATGGGCATGATAAGTAAATAACAATGGCTCATATCCCAATTATTTTTTATACCTTTGCAGGCAAATTCCACAATTATTTTTAGTTTTAATGGATAATACTACATCTGCTATTCAGGTTAGCACATTGCGCAAGAAGATAGATCTTTTATTGCGAACAGGACAACTATTAATGGAGAGTGCAGCCGACACAAGTCGGGTTAAGCGTAATATGGAACGTGCTGCGGCTTTCTTAGGATTACCAAAAGAGAACACTCATATTTACGTCAATTATGATATGCTTCAGGTAAATATAAGTGATGAGGGGCATAGCTTTTCTAAAATGCAGCGATGTAATAAGCATGTTATAAATATGCTTATTATCCAAGACATTTCAAAGCTTACATGGAAAGCTATTCAGTACGATTATAGTATAGATCAGTATGCCGATGAGCTGGAAAAGATAGCCCATGGCAGGCATTATTATTCCGAATGGGTGATAGCTATCTGTGCAGGTTTTGCCTGTGGTGGCTTTAGCATTCAGTTTGGTGCCGACTGGACGGGCTTCTTTTATGCTTCTATAGCTGCTATTTTAGGTAATCGTTTTCGTATGTATCTTAATAGTATAGGGTCTAATGTGTATGCTAACTTTGCTGTAGGAGCTTTTGTCTCAACCATTGTTGCATGGTTGTCGTCTTACCTCTCTATGCCTATAGTGCAAGATGCTTTACCCTCTGGTGTGGCACATATACTGTTATCTTCAACGCCTTTTAGGCCGCTCTTAGCTTGTAGCTTATGGATAGTGCCGGGTGTGCCACTTATTAATGCTGTTAATGATATGCTCGACAACTATTTAGAAAACGGCTTGATACGTGCTGCAAACACTGCGCTTATGATAACAGCTTTAGCCTTTGGTATTGTGCTTGCTATTAAGTGTGGTAGTATAGACAATTTTGTAAAAGATCTCTCTTTAGTGCCTCATCATAACTTTTACGAATATGCTGCTGCTGCTGCTATCTCAGCAATGGGGTTTGCTACTATATATAATATTCCTTATCGCTTAATGCCATGGATAGCCATAGGTGGTATTATCTGCGTATGTTCACGAAATTTTATCAACTTAGGTCCAAGCACTAATAATATAGGTTTAGGTATGGGGCTTGTTTTTGGGTCGCTGTGTGGCTCGGCTCTAATATCTATTATAAATATTAAGGCTGTTCATTGGTTTCATACCCCTCATCAGTGTATTACCATTCCTGCTGTGATACCTATTATCCCGGGTGTGTTAATGTATCGTGCTCTTTATGGCTTTTTTGAGATGCAGGGTGTGGTAGGCGAAGTTACAATAGCTATGCATAATGCTATTAACGGCACTTTGGTGCTTATATGTATAGCTCTTGGAGTGGCTATACCTAATATCTTTGCACGTAAATGGATAGCTCCTAAGCGTAAGGAAAAGCTACAACGCCTCATTAAAGAGAGAAAGGAACGAGGCAAGTTTGTAGATTTACAAGAAATTTAGTTATACTCTCTCTTCATAGCCATTGCCTTATATATAAAAAGGTAATGGCTTTTTTTAAGGAAAAGTTATCAATAAATGTGCTTTTTTTTGAAACAGATAAAAAAAATATTTATATTTGTTTTATATTTGGAAAATCCTTGTAAACGCTTATGAAAAAAGGACTAAAGGTTATGATAGCCATTGTGCTGACGCCTGTTATTACTTTCTTGTTATTACTATTACTACTTTATATACCGCCAGTGCAGAATTGGGCTGTAAAAAAAGTGGCTGCTCACGTTTCTGAAACTACTAATATGACCGTTAGCTTAAAACACGTAAGGCTTAGCTTCCCGTTAGATTTGCAGCTGGATAGCCTTCTCTTGACTCAGCCTAACCTATCTATAAAAAACAAGATAGATACCATTGCTGATATGCAACAACTTATAGCAAAGGTACAGCTTATGCCGCTCATAGATGGTAAGGTAGAGGTAGATGAGCTTACCTTTAAAAAGCTAAAAGCTAATACTGCTAATTTCATAGGCGACCTTCGCATTCGTGGAGATATAGACAGGTTACACTTAATAAGTCATAATATAGATATTAAGGACGAGGCGTTAAAGCTCAATAGGGCAGACATACGAGGCGGCTGGTTAGATATAGCCTTGGGCGATACTATACCTAAGGATACTACTAAAAAAAAGACGCTTTGGAAAATTAAGATAGATAAAATAAATATAGACAAAACCCGTTTTGCGCTGCACCTTCCCGGAGACTCTTTGCAGCTAAAGGCACAGTTCGATAAAGTTGAGGCTCTACAAACACAGCTCCTTTTACATGACGACATATATAAAATAGGTCAGTTCGACTGGAATGGTGGAGCTTTTTCGTATGTTTTGCCTTATAAAAAGGCAAAACAAAAAGGGTTTGATGCTAACCACTTACATATAAAAGACATAAACATAGGGCTAAGCTCTTTTATATTTTCTAAGGAATGTCTAAAGTTTGCAGTGCGTGCTGCCAATATGAGGGAAGGCAGTGGGCTTAATATAAACGAGCTTTCTGGTGCTTTTGCTTATAATAATAAGGCTATAAATCTGTCAGACTTCCATATTAAGCTGCCTACTTCTATGCTAAACGGACGCTTGGCAATGGATCTAAATGCTTTCGATGCTATTAATCCGGGCAGGCTTACTACAGCTTTAGAAGGGTATGTTACTAAGGCTGATCTTAAGCCTTTCCTCTATGCTATGCCTCGAAGCGTATATAAAAGTCTGCCTGCTGCTCCTTTAAAAATGAGTGGCACTGTGGTGGGCAACTTACAACACATCTCTTTTCGTAAGTTGCGAATAGCCATGTTAGGACACTTTGATTTTTCAGGCTCGGGCAATATAGCCAACATCGTTGGTAAACAGCCCTTTTATAGCAATTTTAGTATTAAGGGTAATGCCGAGAACCTCTACTTTATAAGAGATATAATGCCTAAAAGTATAGCAAAAACTCTTCTTCTACCGCGTAATATTGGTGTTAATGGGCATCTTACTCTTGGCAAAAATTACTATGCCGGTAATATGTTTCTCTCGCAGGGAGGCGGAACGGTAAAGGCTCTTTTTGCTTATAACATACATGCTAACAGCTATAAAGCAAACATAAAAGCACGCCAATTTCCCTTACACCATTTTCTGCCTACAATGGGGCTTAGCCGTTTCTCCGGTGCTCTGATGGCTTATGGCAGGGGAACGGACGTGATGAGCCGAAGCTCATATAGCACAGTTGCTATGAACATAGCACAGCTAAGATATGATAAATATACCTTAGATGGTTTTCGTGGTAAGATAAGTAAGCACGGCAATAAGCTCTTTGCAGCTATTAACAGTACTAACAAGATGATAGGAGGGCGGTTTACTTACAAAGGTAATGTGTCCTCAAAGCTCATAGACGGGCGTATAAAAGGACATCTTACACGCATAGACCTACACTCGTTAGGAGCTATGAAAGAGCGTTATGTCTTATCGGGGTGGACAGATGCTCATGTAAGTTCTAACATGAAGGATAAGCATTTCTTTAAAGGCACGCTTCACACTCTTAAGATTACTGACGAAAGCAAACGAGGCAAACAATTACTCTTAACGGACAATCTTCTTGCTATGGTTGATGTAGCTGGAAAGCGTATGCAAGCAAAGCTGCAAGGCTACATCGTAGATGCTAACCTAAAAGCCCTTAACATAACCAAGAAGGCTTACCATATAGGCACAAGGGCTAATATTCTTTATACCCAAAGTGGTGCTAATAGCCATAACATAACGGGCAAGGTGAGCGATTTTGCTCTTACAGAACATCGTGATAACACTGTTATACCGCTGCTAAAGGGCTCTTTTGACATGAGCCTATCTATGAAAGGCAAGCATATAGGGGGCAGCTTGGAAGGTAATCTTTCTCATGCAGACCTCTATGAGGTGGGTGTTGTAGATAAGCCTTTACGTGCAAGCGGAGAGCTAAACATATCCTTTGCATCGAATGGGGGTGATGAGCTTAAAGCTAAGGGCTTATTGGGCAAAGTTGTTATAGACGAAAAAAACAAGCAATATACCACAGACGATGTGCTAATAGATGTAGCAAGCAAGCAAAACAGCTTTACGGCAAAGGTAGATGGCGGCGATTTCCATTTATATACTACTATGGATAAGGGCTTGTTACAACTGGGTAAGAACGCTGATGCCCTCTCTCAGGCTATTATTAAGCAGATAAAGGATAAGCATATAGACCAGCAGGCACTGCTTAACCTCTTGCCGCGTGGCATCTTACAGCTCAAGTCTGGAAGCTCAAACCTCTTTAGAGAGCTTCTGTCAAGCAAAGGTTATAGCTTCGCACATACTGATGTTAGCTTAATGTCTTCTCCCAGTAGAGGGTTAGATGGCGTTATAAAAATAGACTCTTTAGTATGCGATAGTATGCAAATGGATAAGGTTAATATAGAGCTAAAGAGCACCGATGGCAAGATAGGGTATAACGCATGGGTTGCCAATAGCTCTAAAAACAGCTATCCTTACACAGCTTTCTTTGATGGAGCGTTATATGAAGGTGGTATAAAAACCCACTCTGCCATTCTTGACGAAAAAGGACGTGTAGGTATAGATATAGGTTTGCAGCTTGCTATGGCAGAGAATGGTTTGCGTTTTAACATCATATCAAAACAAGCTATAGTGGGATATAAAACCTTTAATGTAAACCCTTTAAACTATATCTATATAGGACGAGATAAGCGCGTATCTGCTAACCTCGATTTTGTGGCTAAAGACGGCACTGGTCTTAAGGTACGCACCGACGACGATGATGAAGCTTCGCTGCAAAACCTCACACTCTCTGTGCATAAGTTTGAGTTAGGCTATCTCTTTAGGTTAATACCTTTCATGCCAAACCTTTCAGGAGAGTTAGACGGCGATTACCACATTATACAAACACCTACACAGGTAAGCGTGTCGAGCGATATGGGCATAAAACACTTTGTTTATGAAAACAGTCCTATAGGCAACGTAGGCTTACAAATGGTATATATGCCAAAAGGGGATAAAAGCCATTACATAGACGCTATAATAAGTAAGGACGATGTAGAAGTGGGTACGCTTAATGGTACTTACGACAGCGCAGGCGAGGGCTGCCTTAACGCTGTTTTAAGCATGAACAAGTTCCCTTTAAGCTATGTTAATGGTTTTGTACCTGAAAAGATAGTAGGCTTATATGGTGAAGGCGAAGGCTCTCTTACCGTGCAAGGCAAGCTAAGCAGTCTTGACATAACAGGTAAGGTATATGCTCATGGGGCTTATCTAAGGAGCGATCCCTATGGCGTAAAGATGCGCTTTGGTGAGAAACCTTTGGTAATAGAGGATAGCAAAATAGCTCTTACCGACTTTAAGCTGTATGACAACAATAACAATCCCTTAACGCTTAACGGCACATTAGACATCTCAAACACTAACAATATGATGCTTAATGTGGCTCTTCGTGCTCAAAACTTCCAGCTTATCAATGCTAAAGAGAACCCACGCTCAGAAGCCTATGGTAAAGCTATAGTAGATTTTATGGGAAGTGTGAGGGGAGAGGTAAGCAATCTTCACCTGTCTGGCATACTTAACGTGCTTGGCAGCACCGATATGAACTATATTGTTAAAGATCAAAGCCTAATGAGCGATACAAAGCTGCAAGACTTGGTGAAGTTCGCTAACTTTAAAGATACTACCACTAAGGTGATACCACGCGGCGATCTCAAAGGATTCTCTATGGACTTACACATGAACATAGACGAGCAAGCACGTATAAAAACTATCCTTAACCCCGAACATACTAACTACATAGACATGATAGGAGGGGGAAACCTAAACCTTAGCTACGACCCCGTTAATGGTGTGCAGCTACGTGGACGATATACGCTAAACAGTGGTAAGATGAAATATACTATGGACGTAATACCTCTGCGCACCTTTTACATAAGGCAAGGAAGCTATGTAAACTTTACAGGCGACCCTATGCTGCCTACGCTAAACATAGAGGCTACCGAAAACGTACGTGCTAATGTGTCTACGGGGACAGGAAGCGGCAGGTTAGTAGACTTTCTTTGTGGGGTGAAACTTACCAAGCAGTTCCCCAAACCAAGCATAGAGTTTATCATAGAAGCACCAGAGGACCAGGAGATGACTAACTCGCTGAAGACAAAATCGGTGGAGGAACGCTCTAAGCTGGCTGTAACGATGTTAGCATCAGGATTATATTTCGATGGAGATAATATCTCTAATGCTAACAATGCCATGAGTGGAGCTTTGGCAAGTTTCCTGCAAACGCAAGTAAACTCTATCACCGGGCGAGCTTTAAACTCTATGGGGTTAGACCTTTCGGCTAACTTAGAAACGGCTGCCGATGTAAACGGGGCTTTACATACCGATTATACTTTTAAGTTTTCTAAACGGCTATGGAACAACAGACTTAAAATAATATTAGGCGGACGTGTGTCTACAGGCTCTGCCTTAGCACGCGAAAACGGAGCTTACTTTGACAATTTCTCCATAGAATATCGCCTTAACAGGAACGAAACAAAATATCTTAAGCTCTATTACGAACGTGAAGCATACGACTGGCTGGAAGGTAATCTGAGCGAATATGGTATAGGTTTTCTTTGGAGACGTAAGATCAGCAGGTTTTGGGACATATTAAGACTAAGGAAAGATACCGGCTCCTTGCCAAAGCCTGTTATAGCAGATACCATACCTGATATTATAAAATATCCTCCTTTAAAATTTTAAAACTACTCTTTTCACATATTGCTAATGAAACGTATGAATATAAAAAAGCTAAAAAAGCAGTATCCTCTCTTGCTCATTACCGTGTTAATGCTCTCGGCTTGTAGCACCACGTCAGGGCTTCGCGACGACCAGCAGCTATACACAGGAATGCTGAAAACACAATATGATAACTACACCAAGAACAGCCATTTCTATAATGTACAAGAAGAGCTTGACCTTGTCCTTGCCTCTAAGCCTAACGGCTCTCTGCTTGGAAGCCCATCTATACGCTCGCCTTTCCCTATAGGGCTATGGATATGGAACGCCTTTGCTAACGACACCACACGCTTTAGCCGCTGGATAACAAAGGCTTTTGGTTCTACACCGGTAACATTAAGCACCGTAACACCAGAGCTTAGGGTGAAAGTGGGAGAGAATCTGCTTAACAAAAGAGGATATTTTGATGGTAAGATAACCTATGATGCTATACAGCAAAGCAATAAGAAGAAGGTAAAGCTAAGATATAACGTTAGCATGGGACGCTTGTGGACTATAGATAGCATAAGCTATACTAACTTCCCTGCTCAGATGAGCAAGCTCATAGCGGCAAGCCGTCAGCAGTCTGAAATAAAAAAAGGCTCTCCTTTCGATGTTGCTGCTTTAGAAAAAGAGCGACAACGCATCACACTGCTCTTTAAAGACAATGGTTACTACTATTACCAAAACAACAACGCAAGCTACCTTGCCGACACCGCCGAGGTGAGCGGCAGAGCTAACATTCGTCTTCAGTTAGCCGACTCTGTGAGCAGCAAAGCCTTACGACAGTGGCATATAGGAGATGTTACCATAAATCTGCGCCACGACTATCAAGAGCCCTTAGCTAAGCATAAGCACTACGGGAGCCTTACTATAAACTATAACGGTAAGCGTCCACAGCTACACCCACGCTTGCTATGTAGCGAGGTGGAGGATATGAAAAACGAAATATACAACTATGAGAAGATGCAGCGTTACAGGCAAAAGCTAAGCTCTACGGGTATCTTTCAGACGGCTGCCTTTACCTTTTCGCCAAAAGACGCTACAGATACCTGCAAGGTGCTTAACCTAAACGTAGACGCTGTATTTGATAAGCCATATAGCTTTTTTGTGGAAGCATACGGAAAGGGTAAGACAAATCAGCGTTACGGGCCAGAGCTTGTAGTGGGACTTACCAAGCGTAATGCCTTTAGAGCAGGCGAACTGCTTAACGTAAATGTGCATGGCTCTTATGCGTGGTCGACGGCTCGGAGTAACAGCAATGCCACTTTTAGCTTAGACAACTATGAGTATGGCTTGGAAACAAGCATACAATATCCACGCATCTTAACCCCTACATTTATAACCTTTGCTAAGAAAAGAGGTAAAAGGGCTTTCTTTTCCACACCATCTACTACGTTAAAGGCGTCTTTTGCCGTAATTAACCGTGCCGGATACTTTCGCCGTCATGTAGCTTCTGCCGATTTTACCTATCAGTGGCAACCTACCGAGCAAAGCATGTTTACCTTCTCGCCGCTTACCTTAACCTACGAATATATGAATGCTACCACAAAGGCATATACCAGCATGACAGACGACTTGCCATATCTTAAAATATCTATGGCTGACCAGTTTATACCTAAGATGCAATTCCAATACACCTATATGAGCAGTAGCAGCTATGCCAACCCTATAAAGTGGTGGACTACGGTGAGCGAGGCGTCTAACATACTCTCCTTAGGATATATGGCAGCAGGGAAGAGGTGGCAGCAGAGCAATAAAAAGATGTTTAAAAACCCGTATGCACAATTTGTTAAAGTGGAAACTAACTTTACTAAGACCTGGCAGCTGTCTAAGCTCTCTTCGCTTGCTGCCCATCTTAATGCAGGCATAATATGGGTATATGGCAACAGTGAGGCTGCTCCTTATACGGAACAGTTTTATATAGGCGGAGCTAACAGCATACGTGCCTTTAATGTGCGTGAGATAGGACCGGGCAGATACCGCTCTAAGTCGGTAGCCTCGTCTTATGTAGAGCAGACTGGGGACGTAAAGCTGCAGGCTAACATAGAGTATCGTCCTCACCTCTTTAGAGAGCTTTATGGGGCTATCTTCCTTGACGCGGGTAACGTATGGACCTTGCATAACGAGGCAGAACGCCCTTTGGGGCAGCTCCTCTTCCCTAATATGCTTACACAGATAGGTGTAGGCACAGGCGTGGGGCTTCGTTACGACATAGGCTATTTTATGATTAGGCTCGACTGGGGTGTAGGCCTCCATGTGCCTTACCCAACAGGTAAGGCAGGTTTTTATAACATCTCTTCTTTCCGTGATGCGCAAGCCTTACACCTTGCTATAGGCTTGCCCTTCTAAAACTCTCGCTTTCTTAAGCCTGCTCTATGTTAAAGCTCTACGCATAAGCAAAGATAAAGCGCAACGCCTTACGTATATCATTACGTGGCGTTGCGCTTTCTTTTCTTACCGCTTAGCTGCTTGCCTGATGTCAGCTGTTAGGGGTGTTGGGCTATTTTAGGGGGAAACCTTTTACTGATTGTTGAAGTGTCATTACTGCGCCATCAAGCTCTATGTGTATGTAAATCTTATCAAATTTTTTTCCCTTAGGAAGGTCTGGATATTTTTTTGGATTGAAAGTTAAGGTGAAATGCCCATTCTTATCGTTGCTATCAGGCTGCTTTATGTCTTCGACAACTACACTTCCTTCAGGTACTTTTACGTCTTTTTCACGCAGTATTTTTTCTCTGCCCTTTTTATCCTTACCTTTATAATAATGGTCATACGTAATTTTTACTATTCTAAACGTATGAGGTGCCACTATTAAAGGGGTAAATGTTTTACCGTCATGACCATCGTTTTTATCCGCTACGTATCGAGCACTGAATATAGTTAAGTGATATTTTGTAGTTCCTTCATTAGTTTTTTCTTCTTTATCTGCATCTGTTTTTAAATTAAATATTGTAGAACTTGTCACTATACTATTATCTTTTTTAATAAAATATAATAGTGGTTTCAAATCTTCCTGAGGAGGCTTAGCACCTATATTATATTTTTCTACCTGACCAGCTGTATATGGTTTGTCATCTTTTAATTTGAGAGGAATGGTTATCAGCTTTAGTGGAAGTCTAGAATCATGATAAATATTTCCATCAGCACCATATTTTTCATCTTTCTTTAAGACTACCTCTGCTATGGCGTCATCGCCTACCGGTTGTGGTATCATGAAGATGGTAAGATTGTCGTACTTGTTGCATGTTTTTAGCCCGGTAAACTGGGTTCTGTTTACCTGTGTAGTGGTGATGTTGCTTGTCTTAATAAACACATAGCTCTTCTCGCCAGAGGTTTCCCATGTGAAACGCTCTGCGTCAGTGGTCTTCGATAAGTCTACCTTGCAGGTACCTTTGGTATATAGACCTGTTAGGCGAATGCCCTCAATGGTGTAGCCAGTAGGTACGCGGTCGCCAATGGCAAAGTTGATAGCTGTAAGGGCATGATGCATGTTTACAATCTGTTCACCGTCTATCACGTCGTTTTTGCTGTTCTCACTTGTTATGGTAAACTCAGGAGCCTCACCTATCAGCAAGTCTTGTTGTGTAGACATGTCCTGTTGTAAGGCGTATGTAAGGGTGTATGTGTTATCGCCTGTCCTTGTAAAGGCGTTGTCCTCGAGCTTAGGATATACGGCAGCTATCTTTACCTTAGGCATGTTGTCCTTATATGTAGCCACTTTGCCGCCTACACGCACTATACCGTCTTTCTTCTCTGCGCTGCCGTTGTTAATAAAGTTAGGGTCTTTGCATATAGGATCATTATCTTTACGTGCATAGCCATATACACCAAAGGTAGCATTGTCTGCCATTTGTGATATTTCGTCGTACATAGTGCCTCGTGTGTGAGGTCCAAAGCTTAGCTTTACTATCTTAGAGCTCTCTGCTTTGTAGTCTTTAACATGAGTGCTATTATTATCGATATCTTGTGAGCAAGATGTTGTAATAGCTGCCAAACCCATTGTAAGGGCAGCGGTAATAGCCTTATAGCTTAAAAAAAAGTGTTTCATTTGCTTTAATAATGTTTTGTTACCGTGTGTGTGTTTTTATAAAAGATATTATGTTTTTAAGGGTTTTTTAGCCAGTCTGGGAGTTCATCTATCGCTTCTGACGTTCCGTTCGCGTCAGTCTCCTCAGGTTTTTCCCACGGATTTACTTTGAAGTTTTCTTTGTTTGTAAACCCAGAGCTACAAATTATCTGCATAGAGTCTTCCATTTTTAGAATTGTAGCGACTGGCTTTTCGTACATTTTTTTCATTACTTTTTCCTTTCTTGTTTGGCATCACGCGCCAAAACATATTAATTATTTTGATCTCTTTTTCCTTTTCAAAGGTAATACTTTTATTTCTAAAAAAGGCATATTCTCCCCCCCCCCCCCAAGAATTATATTTTTTTAAGATATTTGTTATATTTTCACCTAATTATTTGTTTTTTAGGCTGTTATTTATTGGTATAAAGGTAGGCGGAAAACTGAAAGGGAGGCTTATTTTTTATGTAAAGTAGGTAAGAAAGGGCATGGCTTTAGAAGCTATAAAATGTAATTTTTTTTCTATATATAATATAGCCTTTTTTGGTAAAAAGGAGATGATTGGGAAGGAAAAATAAATTATTTTTCTAACAAAAATAGGTTAAAAATACACTAAAAATAGCTTATTTTTCCCTCCTGTCTCTTATCTTTTCCTTTCTTTTCTGTCCTTTTTGTGTAGGCAAAAGCAGGTGTTTTGCTTTTGGATAGTAGTAAGGTAAGTTTTTTAATAGCCTATGCTTTATGGGGCTTTTAATAAGATGCTTGGCAGGCTATTCCTAACGATTTTACTCTTTCGCATATAGCGTCTAACTCTTCGTGTGAGGCTTTTCTTAGGTGCGATGCAGGTGTTTCGCGCTCTATGGTGTATATCATCACCTCGTTAGGGGCTATGGCTTTGACGGCTTCGAGCCATGGTGCAACGAATGTTTCAGAGGTGTTAGTAATGTTTTCCCCTTGGTCGTTATATCCTTTAAGGAACATGGTTTGTATTATCAGTTTCCCTTTAAAGGCTTTCATGTTTTCTATTGTTTTTTTTACGTTATAAGATGGTGCTGTGGGTCGGTCTACCTTTTTTATCCATTCGGTGTTAATGGTGTCGAGCTTTAAGATGTTGTTATCTACCATTCTTAATGCCTCGTGTACCTTTGGTCGGTGAATGAAAGTGGAATTGCTAAGGACAGATATTTTTGCCGTTGGGCAATATAAGTTTCTTAGGCTGATGGTGTCTTGTATAATCTCATAAAAGTGTGGGTGCGATGTAGGCTCTCCGTTGCCGGCAAAGGTTAGCACGTCAGGGGCGTAATTGTTAGCTTTCATTTCTTTTAGTTTCTCTTCGAGCTTTTCTGCCACTAATGCTCTTGGCGGGTGGGGTGATGAGGTGTGCCGCTGAGCATTATATCCACATTCGCAGTATATGCAGTCGAAGGTGCATATTTTGCCATCGGCAGGCAAGAGGTTTATGCCGAGCGAAATGCCTAATCGGCGGCTATGTACAGGTCCAAAGATGGGTGAGGGGTAAATAATAGTACTCATATTGCTTTGAAAAAATATTGTGTTGGCAAAGGTAATATAAATATGTTTTAAGACAAAAGGGTATGTTTATAATCTTTCCCTCAGAGTGAGCTTTTCTTATGAATAGCGTAAATAAAATATAAAATCTTTTGTCCTTATTTTATTTTCCAGTAACTTTGTAGAAAATTTGTTGTATTGTATTTTTTTTAATAATATGGTAAAAAAGCGAAAGCAAGTACGCAGGCAGCATAGCTTACAGGTTGTAACCCTTTGTATTAGTACTGCAATGGTGTTAATATTAATAGGAATGGTGGTACTTACGGTGTTTACCAGCAGCAATCTAAGCTCTTTTGTAAAGGAAAATCTTAGCGTTACAATGATTCTTCAGCCCGATATAGACGAGCAGGCAGCTGCTACTCTTTACGAGCAGGTTAAGGGCGAAAGGTTTACCAGTGTGGTTAATTATATAAGTAAGGAGCAAGCTTTGGCAGATGGTACGAGGGAGCTTGGTGCAAATCCTGCCGAGTTTGCAGGGCAAAACCCTTTTACCAGTGAGATAGATGTTAATCTTAAAGCCGATTATGCTAATAACGACTCTATAAGCTGGATATCAAAGCGTCTAAAGTCTTATCGTGGTGTTAGCGATGTTACTTATCGTCAAGACTTGGTAGAGAGTGTTAATAACACCTTGGGCAAGGTAGGTATAGTGTTATCGGTTATAGCAATACTTCTGACCATAGTGTCTTTTTCGCTTATAAACAACACTATTCGTCTAAGCGTTTATGCGCGTCGTTTTTCCATTCATACCATGAAGCTTGTGGGAGCCTCGTGGGGTTATATCCGTGCTCCTTTCTTAAAGCGTGCCATTATGCAGGGCTTTGTGTCTGCTTTGATAGCCATAGTGGTTTTAGGTGGCTGCGTTCTATCTTTGTATAGCTATGAGCCAGAGATAAGCAAGGTGCTTTCATGGGATACGTTAGTTGTTACGGCGCTTATAATGTTGTGCTTTGGCATTTTTATAGCTACGCTGTGTTCGGCATTGTCAGTTAATCGTTTCTTGCGTATGAAGGCAGGCGATTTATATAAAATATAGAAATAAGAATAAGACATTTTTTACAATATGGAAAAACAGAATTTTGCTTTCGATAAGGCTAATTTCATCTTGCTTGCTATAGGTGTGGCAATAGTGGTGATAGGCTTTATCTTAATGAGTGGAAGTGGTTCAGGTGAGCATTTTTTTAACGTTAGCATTTTCAGCTTCCGTCGCATCACGTTAGCTCCAATAGTAACCTTTATAGGTTTTGTTTCTATAATAGGTGCTATTTTGTATAAACCTAAAAAGCACAAAGAGCATTAATGACTATTTTTCAAACCATTATTATAGCTATCGTAGAGGGTATTACAGAGTTTTTGCCTGTATCATCTACAG
Organism: Prevotella amnii CRIS 21A-A; assembly: GCF_000177355.1. Lineage (NCBI taxonomy): Bacteria > Pseudomonadati > Bacteroidota > Bacteroidia > Bacteroidales > Prevotellaceae > Prevotella > Prevotella amnii. Next base: position 33,725 of record NZ_ADFQ01000064.1, on the reverse strand, counting down.
GGCACATGATAATAACCCAAAGTCTTTTAGGTGTTAAGCAAGGCGATCCTTTTGTTCATGCTTTTACGTTCATAATACAGTTTGGTGCTATCTTGTCTGTAGTATGTTTGTATTGGAAACGTTTTTTTAGTTTTAAGCATGTATCGTGTGTCGATAAAGAAAGAGGGTCTTCATTATTGCGTTTCTTTAGGTTTTATTGGCTGCTTTTCATAGGCTGTCTTCCTGCAGGTGTGGTAGGCTTATTAGCTAAGAAGAGTGGTTTGCTCGATTGGCTATTAGATTCTGTCTCTGTGGTGGCAGTAACGTTAGTTTTAGGCGGTGTGTTTATGCTTTTTTGCGATAGGCTTTTTAATAAAGGTAAGCAAGAGAACAGGGTAAATGTAAGGCGTGCTTTTTGTATAGGTCTGTTCCAATGTTTGTCGGTTTTGCCGGGTATGAGCCGTTCTATGTCTACTATAGTGGGAGGTATGGCAAGCGGCTTGACGCGTAAGCATGCAGCAGAGTTTTCTTTTTTTGTAGCTGTTCCTTTAATGGCAGCTGCTACATTGCTCGATTTGTACGACTTGTTAAAGCATGGCACTCAGTGGGCTACCTTTCATAACCTTACCGTTTTAGCACTTGGGTGTGTAATAGCTTTTTTAGTAGCGTTACTGGCTATGAAGTGGTTTGTTAGTTTTCTTACAAAGTATGGTTTTCGTCTGTTTGGCTGGTATCGTATCATAGTGGGTGGTATTATCCTGATATTGTTAGCAATGGGTGTTAATCTTAATATGATAGAGTAAGAGTAATATTATTTGTTATCACCTTATAAGAAATATGAATTTTACAGAAGGGGTTATTATTCCGATAGATAAGCCGTATGGTATAACCAGTTTTAAGGCGTTGGCTCATATACGTTACCTTTGCAGTAAGGTAAATGATGGCAAGGTAAAAATAGGTCATGCAGGCACTTTAGATCCTTTAGCAACGGGGGTGTTGATACTTGCAACGGGTAGAAAGACAAAGCTCATAGAGTCTTTGCAGGCGCATACTAAGGAGTATGTAGCTACGTTGCAGTTAGGAGCTACCACTGATAGTTACGATATGGAGCATGAAGAGAACGAGAGTTTCCCAACAGCTCATATTACAGAGGAGCTTATAAGAGATGCTTTGCAGAGCTTTGTGGGCGAGATACAGCAGGTGCCGCCTACGTATAGTGCGGTGAAAGTGTCAGGACAGCGTGCTTACACTCTTCGTCGTGATGGTCAGCAGGTGGAGCTAAAGCCAAAAACGGTTCAGATAGATGAGATAGAATTACAATCATTCGATTCTTATAAGATGCAGATTACCATAAGGGTAGTTTGTGGTAAGGGTACTTATATTCGTGCTTTGGCACGCGACTTTGGTCGCTTTATACATAGCGGTGCTTATCTAAGGTCGTTGCGCAGAGTGCGGGTAGGTGCAATTAATATAGACGACTGTATCGATTATGACAATTTTGATAAGTGGTTAAGTAGTCAAACAATAGAAAAAGAATAAACAAAAGAATATGAAGCTTTCACAATTTAAATTCAGCTTACCAGAAGATCAGGTGGCTCTCTATCCACATTCTTCAGAGCGTATATTAAAACGTGCAGATGGTAGCGAGCAGAAGTTTACTGTAGTGCGTCGTGATGAGGGGAGATTAATGGTAGTTCATCGCAAGTCGGGCAAAATAGACATGTTTAAAGGCGAGGTTACAGGCGAGCCTAAGGAAGAGGATTATATACGTTTTCGCGATGTGCTCAACTATTTTGATGATGGCGATGCTTTTATCTTTAATGACACAAAGGTGTTTCCTGCCCGCTTATATGGCACAAAGGAAAAGACAGACGCCAAGATAGAGGTGTTCTTACTTCGTGAGTTAAACGCTGATATGCGCTTGTGGGACGTCCTTGTAGAGCCTGCTCGCAAGATACGTATAGGCAATAAGTTGTTTTTTGATGAATCGGGAACAATGGTTGCTGAGGTAATAGATAACACTACATCACGTGGCCGTACGCTACGCTTCCTTTATGATTGCGATCATGATGAGTTTAAGCGTGAGCTTTTCTCGCTTGGTGAGGCACCATTACCACGTTATATTATAGACAATCGTCCAAAGAAAGAGGGGGAAGACTTTGCCCATGCCACTGAGGACGATTTAGAATATTTCCAGTCGGTGTTTGCTAAAAACGAGGGTGCAGTGTCTGCTCCTGGCACTAATATCCACTTTTCAGAGCACATGATGAAGATGATGGAGATAAAAGGTATAAAGAGTGCTTTTATAACACTTCATTGTGCTTTGGGCAGTTTTCATGATATAGAGGTGGAGGATCTTACCAAACACAAGATGGATTCTGAAGAGATGCATATCAATGCAGAAGCCTGTGCTGTGGTAAATAGCACTAAGAAAGATGGTCATAAGGTATGTGCCGTTGGTGCAAGTGTGGTTAAGGCTTGCGAAACAGCAGTAGGTACGGACGGATTGTTAAAGGAATATGATGGCTGGACTAATAAGTTTATCTTCCCTCCTTACAAGTTTGGCTTGGCAGATTCCATGTTAGTAAACTTTTATCACCCTTATTCTGTTCTTTTAATGGAGACTGCAGCTTTTGGAGGTTATGATCTTATCATGCAGGCATACGATTTGGCTGTTAAGAACGGATATATGTTTGGCTGTTTTGGCGATTCTATGTTGATACTTGATGATTAAAACACATATAACATACCTTGCTTTAGGTACCAATCTTGGTGATAAGCAGGGGCTGATGTTTGCAGCTATAGACAAGATAAGTAAGAAGATTGGCGATGTTATCTGCCAATCTTCTTTTTATGAAACAAAGGCTTGGGGGTTTAAAAGCAAAAATACTTTTCTTAATGCTTGTGTAAAGGTAAAAACAAGTCTTTCCGTTTGGGAGGTATTGGCTGTAACACAGTCTATAGAAAGAGAGCTGGGGCGTATAAAAAAGTCGGTTAATGGGCAGTATTCTGACCGCACTATGGATATAGATATACTCCTTTATGATGATATAAATATTAACACTACAGCCCTCACCGTGCCTCATCCTAAGATGTATGAGCGCGACTTTGTCATGAAGCCTTTAAAGGAGATACAGCATAAAAGCTGAGCCGTCTGCCTGTTGTAAAGGAAATGTTTTCTTTTAAGGCATTATCTATAGCTTATTTCTTTTTGAGGTTTACAAATCTGAAAGCAGGGTGATCTTGGGTAGCTTTATGCTCTTCTACGAAAGTTTCTTTATATTGTGAGCGGTCGAATAGTGGGAAAAAGACATCAGCATGTTCTGGTGTTGCCTCTATTTCTGTCAGGTAAAGCTCTTTAGCTAAGGGCAAAGCCTTTTCATATACCGACACTCCTCCTAAGATAAAAACATGCTCATCTTCTTTGCATGATGAGAGTGCTTCTTCCAAAGAAGAATACACTTGGCAATTATGGAGATGTTTTTTTTCTCTGCTTAACACTATGTTACGGCGGTTGGGTAGTGCTCCTTTAGGTAGCGAATCGTATGTCTTACGACCCATGATAATGGTGTTTCCCGTTGTAAGAGCTTTGAACCGTTTAAGATCGTCCTTAATGTAATATATCAAATTGTTCTGATATCCTATGGCGTTGTTAGCTGCTATGGCAGCGATAATAGATATTTGCATGTTATAAGAGTGTAATGTTTTTTATGTATAGTAACTACTATCAAACAGCCACTGTGCCCGGAATGTGTGGGTAAGGGTTGTAGTCTTCTATCTTGAAATCGTCGTAATGGAAGCTAAAGAGATCCTTAACATCAGGGTTAATGATTATCTTTGGTAGTGGTCGAGGTGTGCGTGTGAGCTGTAGCTTTACTTGTTCGAGGTGGTTTAGATATATGTGTGTATCGCCTGTGGTGTGTATAAACTCGCCTACCTTTAACCCCGTTACTTGTGCCATCATGTGTAGTAAAAGCGAATATGAGGCTATATTGAATGGTACACCTAAGAAAGTATCAGCAGAACGTTGATATAGCTGTAGAGAGAGCTTACCTTCTGCAACATAAAACTGGAAAAGACAGTGGCAGGGAGGTAAAGCCATTTCGTCTACTTCGGCAGGGTTCCATGCCGTAACAAGCATTCTGCGTGAGGAAGGTGAGTGCTTTATCATATCTAAAACGTTTTTTATTTGGTCTATGCTTCCTCCTTTATAATCTGGCCATGAGCGCCATTGATGCCCATAAACGGGGCCAAGATCGCCATTCTCGTCTGCCCATTCGTTCCATATTTTTACACCATGTTCTTGTAGATACTTTACGTTAGTGTCTCCTTTAAGAAACCATAGTAGCTCGTATATTATACTTTTTAGATGTAGCTTTTTTGTAGTTAGCAAAGGAAAGCCATCTTCCATATTAAAGTGCATTTGATGTCCAAAGATAGAAAGAGTACCTACGCCTGTGCGATCTTCTCTCTTTACTCCTTCTTTTAAGATGCGTTTGAGCAGGTCTTGATATTGTTTCATTGTATGTTTTGTTATTAATGATACGTTATAAAATAATGTTAGGTTCCTTAGGAACGTATGTACTCCTTATTCTCCACTCTTGTGGATAGAGGTTGTTAGCCCTGTTTCCAAGGTTTTTGGCATACCCTAAGGGCTGGTTTTTATATGTTAGGAGTATTATTCCGTGAGGAATGTCATGGCTTAAAGTGATAGCTTCGCCTCTAAGATAGGCTATAGCGGTGTGATAGCTTACGTCTATAGTGGGGTAAAGGCTATTATCAGCATCTTTCATAAGAGCCTGACTAATATGAGGAATCTTATGTTTACCTTTCTCTTCAGGCTCATTAACGCCATAAGCTAATAGCTTTAGAGGTTTTAAAGCCTTACGAAAGTAGTCTTCTTGTAATAATGATATGTTATTAGAGGGTATAGGATTTAGTCCTGGTTTGGTCTTTTGAAGTAAGCAGATAAAGAGTCCTTCTCCAAGCGTTTTGCCAGGTAAGAAGCGGTAAACAGGGAATTGCTGTGCTGTGGAATCTGCTCCGTTAAGCGGATTTCCTATTAGAGAGCCTGTAATGTTCCATTCTTTTTCTGTGTGTATAGGTAATAGTTTTGCGCCTAATTCCTTTATTATCCACGCTACATTTTCCTCGTTTTCAAGTGAATTGAATGTGCAAGTGCTGTATATAAGGAAACCTCCTTCCTTAAGATTGTCCCAAATGTCTTTAATGATAGAGCGTTGTAGCTGGCAGCATTTCTTTACATTTTCCTTGCTCCAAGAGCTTATTGCTTTGGGATCTTTGCGGAACATACCCTCTCCAGAGCATGGAACATCGGCTATGATAATATCGAAAAGGAGCTTTGTCTTTTTAAAATCTTTAGGGAAATTATTAGTTACAGCTATTTGAGAATGTCCAAATTTCAGGATATTCTCTGATAGTATTTGTGCTCGTTTAGTAATAGGCTCATTGGCAATTAGCGTGCTTCCTATAGGAGAGGCTGACTGTGCGCATGTACTTTTACCACCCGGAGCAGCACATAGGTCGAGAGCTGTTACAGGATAGTGTATATATTGTCTTATGATATGGTCAATAAACATTGACGAGGCTTCTTGTACATAGTAGCTTCCAGCATGGAAAAGCGGATCGAAAGTAAACGTAGGGCGCTCCTTTAGGTAATATCCGTCTTTACACCAAGGCACGTTATTACTTACTAAATCCATATTTACAGCACATCGTTTAAAGGGGTTTATCCTAATACTTATAGGGCAATCTTCTTGCTTTAAGCCTTTTATTAGTGTGCGATATAGGTCTTCTCCCATTAAGATGCGTGTATATTCTTCAAAGTCTTTAGGAATGTTTATCATATCGTTAGTCGTTGAGTGTTATCTTTCTGTTACTATTGTCTGAAAGCACATCGCACACAATGGTGTTAATTTGTTCCTTTAGTTCGTTAATAAACATTGCTGCATCATATTTTTTAGCTTCTATATCACGAAGTTTTTTCTCCCATATTCCAGTAAGTTCTGCAGATGTTAAGAGCTTCTCTTTTATAGTATCAATGAGCGCTATACCTATGGGAGTAGCTTCGAGGTTTTTCCTTTTGCGTTTAATATAATGGCGTTTAAAGAGAGTTTCTATAATTCCTGCCCGTGAAGATGGGCGTCCTATGCCGTTTTCTTTTAGAGCTGCTCGTAGTGTATCGTCGTTTACTAACCTGCCCGCAGTTTCCATAGCACGGAGTAAAGAAGCCTCTGTGTAATGTTTTGGGGGCATAGTCTGTTTCTCTGTTAGGGTAGGTTTATGTGGTCCTTGTTCTCCTTTTGTAAATGTAGGTAATATTTTTTCTTCTACTTTATCTTTTGTATTATCATCGTTTTCGTCTTCCTTTTTATTATTATCTTCTTTGTTGTTTAAGGCGTAGCATACCCGCCAGCCTTGTTTGAGTATTTCTTTACCTGAAGTTTTAAATTCTATAGAGTTTACTTTACCAACGATGGTAGTAGTAGAGTATTTACATTCGGGGTAGAAAGCTGCAATAAAGCGTCGTGTAATGAGATCGAAAACGTTGCGTTCTGCATCTGATAGCCCCCGTGGGATAACTCCTGTAGGTATTATAGCATGGTGATCGGTAACCTTAGTGTTGTCGAAAACTCTTTTAGTCTTAGGCAAATCTTTTCCGCTTAGTGCTTTTACAAGCTCTTTGTAAGGTGCTATGTTTGCAAATTTAGTTTGGAAGATGCCATTCATTATTTGCGGACACTTTTTGTATATATCCTCCGATAGGTATTGTGTGTCTACGCGGGGATAGGTAGTAATCTTCTTTTCGTATAAAGACTGGATAAGATTGAGAGTCATTTCGGCAGAATAGCCATACTTTCTGTTGCAATCTACTTGCAGTGAAGTTAAGTCGTATAGTTGTTTAGGCTGTTCGGTTCCTTTTTTTTTGGTAATGTTAGTTACCTCAAAAGGTTTACCTTCTATGGTAGAAAACGCCTGTTCTCCTTCTTCTTTTGATGTAAACTTGCCTTTTGTTGCAGTAAAAAGCGTATTACGATATATCGTAGCAAGCACCCAAAAAGGTTGTGGCTTAAAATTGTTTATTTCCTTTTGTCGCTGTACAATTAGTGCAAGTGTAGGTGTTTGCACTCTTCCTATGGAAAGTACTTGGGGCTTTTTGCCATATTGATTATTGCCATATTTTATAGTATATAGCCGTGTAGCATTCATTCCTAAGAGCCAATCTCCTATGGCGCGAGCTAAACCTGCAAGGTAAAGTGATTGATATTGGTCTTGATTTCTCAGATTTTGAAACCCTTCGCGTATGGCCTCATCAGTCATAGATGATATCCATAAGCGCTTCACAGGGCATGTTACACCAGCTTTTTGCATTACCCATCTTTGTATAAGCTCTCCTTCTTGCCCTGCATCACCACAATTGATTATTTCTTCTGCGTTTTTATATAGCTTTTCTATAATGGAAAATTGTTTTTTTATTCCGTCATCTTCTATTAGTTTTATTCCAAACTTAGAGGGTATCATAGGTAAGGAACTCAGGTTCCAATGTTTCCACTTGTTATTGTAATCATTGGGTTCTTTCAGTTCGCATAGATGTCCGAAGGTCCACGTTACCTGATATCCATTACCCTCAAGGTATCCGTTTTTTAGTGTTGTAGCTCCTAAAATGCGTGCTATATCGCGTGCCACGCTTGGTTTTTCTGCTATGCAAACTTTCATTTTTTGTTTTATATCTTTTTCTGTTTTATATATAATAGTGTGTGAAAAGCAGTGAAATTTTCACGTTACAAAGATACAGAAATTATTTAAAGCTATAAAAGAAATAATATCTACATAATAATATAGGTTGTTTATATTATATGTTTTTTATAGGAAAGTCTCCACTTTTTTTATATTGTACGTAAGTGAAAAGCCATGTTTACCATATAGTTGATAGGTAAACATGGCTTGTTCTTTTATAAGTTTCTGCCGTGACAATGCTTAAATTTCTTACCACTTCCACACGGACATGGGTCGTTAGGACGTGGAGTCTTTTCTGCTATATATGGAGTACGAGTAACATTTTGTGCTCCCTGACGTGTGTCTTGTGAAGCGGCAGCTAATTGGTTTTCGTCTACAAGTTCTTCTTTTTGTTCAACATACTTTGGTGCTGGAGCCTCAGTGTTAGTGTTTTCTACTGGGGGTTCTCCTTGCATTTCTGGTATCTGACCACGCATTAAGACGCTTGCAGCTCTGTTATTAAGATCGTTAATCATATTGTCCCATAGCTTAACGCTTTCAAGTTTGAATATCAACAAAGGATCTTTCTGTTCGTAAGAAGCGTTTTGTACAGAGTGGCGCAGTTCGTCGAGCTGGCGTAGATTTTCTTTCCAATCATCATCAATGATATGTAGTAGTACGCTTTTCTCAAACTGTTTCACAACCGATTTGGCTTCTGTGTCGTATGCTTCTTTTAAGTCGCAAGGTATATTGTATACGCGTTTACCATCAGTAATAGGAACCATGATGCGTTGATAAATAGAGCCTTGGTTTTCATATACTTCTTTTATGATAGGCCATGCCACAGTCTGTATGCGTTCTGTCTTACGTTCGAAGGCTGCCATTGCTTGTTGGAAAGATTTCTCTGCAAGATCATCGTGGCGTATAGTGTTGAATTCTTCCTCTGTAAAAGGGCATTCTATAGACAAAATCTTTAAAAAGTCTTCTACGCAACCATCATACGTTTGGTTGTTAAGAGTGTTCACACATCTATCCCAGATGATGTTAGATATGTCCATACCTATGCGTTCTCCCATTAAGGCGTGGCGTCTTTTTTCGTATATTACAGTACGTTGTTTGTTCATCACATCATCGTATTCTAATAAACGTTTACGGATACCAAAGTTGTTTTCCTCTACTTTCTTTTGAGCGCGTTCTATGCTGTTAGAGATCATAGAGCTTTCTATGCGTTCACCCTCAGCGAATCCTAAACGGTCCATAACTTTTGCGATACGTTCTGACCCGAATAGGCGCATCAATTTGTCTTCGAGCGATACATAGAAGACAGAAGATCCTGGGTCTCCTTGACGTCCTGCACGACCACGAAGCTGCCTGTCTACACGTCTGCTCTCATGCCGTTCGGTACCAATGATAGCAAGTCCGCCAGCTTCTTTTACCTCTTGTGATAGCTTAATGTCAGTACCACGTCCTGCCATGTTAGTGGCTATGGTTACTGCTCCTAAACCATTAGTAGATCGACCAGCCTCTGCTACTATCTGAGCTTCTTTTAAATGTTGTTTAGCGTTTAGCACCTGATGAGGAATCTTACGCATATTAAGCATTTTGCTTAGAAGTTCGCTTATCTCTACCGACGTAGTACCTACTAAGGTAGGTCGTCCTGCATTGCGCATTTCGATAATTTCTTCTATAACAGCAGCATATTTTTCTCTTGCAGTTTTGTAGACACGGTCTTCTAAATCATGACGTGCTATAGGCCTATTAGTAGGTATTTCTACAACATCGAGCTTGTATATATCCCAAAATTCTCCCGATTCGGTTGATGCAGTACCTGTCATACCAGCGAGCTTGTGATACATACGGAAATAGTTTTGTAGCGTTATAGTAGCAAATGTTTGTGTAGCAGCTTCCACTTTAACGTGTTCTTTTGCTTCTACAGCTTGGTGTAAGCCATCGCTCCAGCGACGTCCTTCCATGATACGTCCCGTCTGTTCATCAACAATCTTTACTTCTCCGTTAAGTACGACATATTCATCATCTTTGTTAAACATGGTATAAGCCTTCAGCAATTGTTGCAGTGTGTGTACTCGCTCACTCTGAATGCCATAGTTATTCATTATGTCGTCTTTTTTGTCGATGTACTCTTGCTCGTTAATAACCTTGTCTTCTTTTTGTTTTTCAAGATCGGAAAGCTCGGTAGTTATGTCAGGTAAAACGAAGAGTTTAGCATCATTCACTTGTGTAGCTAACCATGCAGACCCCTTATCGGTAAGGTCGCACGAGTTCATCTTTTCTTCTGTTACAAAATAAAGAGGCTCTATAGCCTTGGGCATTTCTCGGTTGTTATTAGCCATGTAATACTCTTCTGTTTTGAGCATACCAGCCTTGATACCTTCTTCTGATAAGAATTTTATAAGAGCTTTGTTCTTAGGTAGTGCTTTATACGAACGGTAAAGAGCTAAGAACCCTTCTTCTAACATCTGCGAAGCCTCTTTTCCGTTAGGCATTTTCTGCCCTTTGCTTATTTTAGAACGTGCTTCTGATAGAAGTTCTGTAGCTTGTTTTCGTTGTACCTCGTATAGATTTTGCACTAAAGGCTGATACTCTTCAAACATCTGGTCATCTCCCTTAGGCACAGGACCGCTTATGATGAGAGGTGTTCGTGCATCGTCTATTAATACAGAGTCTACCTCGTCAACAATAGCATAGTTGTGCTGACGCTGAACAAGGTCGGTAGGTGATACAGCCATATTGTCGCGTAGATAGTCGAAACCAAACTCGTTGTTGGTACCAAAAGTTATATCTGCTTGGTAGGCTTGACGTCGTTCAGGAGAGTTTGGCTGTGTTTTATCAATACAGTCTACCGACAGTCCGTGGAATTCATATAAAGGCCCCATCCATTCAGAGTCGCGTTTTGCAAGATAGTCGTTTACAGTTACTACGTGTACGCCATTACCTGTTAGCGCGTTTAGGAATACGGGAAGAGTAGAAACAAGTGTTTTTCCCTCACCAGTAGCCATTTCAGCTATCTTTCCTTGATGAAGTACCGTACCTCCGAAAAGCTGTACATCATAGTGTATCATTTCCCATTTCAGGTCATTTCCTCCTGCTGTCCAATGGTTATGATAGTATGCTTTGTCGCCTTCTATAGAGATAAAGTCTTTTGTAGGGTCGGCAGCGAGGTTGCGATCAAAGTCGGTTGCTGTAACTATAGTTTCTTCGTTTTCAGCAAAGCGGCGTGCAGTATCTTTTACAATAGAGAATGCTACAGGCATTACCTCGTCGAGAGCAGCTTCGTAATTGTCGAGAGCTTCTTTTTCTAACTTATCTATTTGGTTAAAGATATTCTCACGTTCTTCTATTGGTGTGCCTTCTATGGTGGCACGTAGTTCTGCTATTTTCTCGCGTTGTTCTTTAGCTGCATCTTGTACAAACTGTTTTATTTCTTTTGTTTTAGCACGTAGCTCATCGTTGCTAAGTGCTTGTATCTCTGGGTAAGCCGCTTTTATCTTGTCTACAAGTGGCTGTATAAGTTTTAAGTCGCGTGAAGACTTATCTCCGAAAATGGCTTTTAATATTTTGTTAAAATTCATTACTTCTATGTTTTATTGTTATTTTATGGTATGCTCCTTTTGAAATATTTAAATATCAGAGCTTTACCTGTTGTTTTTAAAAGGTTACCTTTTGTAGTGTAAAAGGTTATCTTTTGCACAGTAAACTGTTATCCTTTATTTTTTGATATGTAATTGTAAAAAAAAATACTAACAGTTTGGACCTCTAATAAAAATAGGGTTTGTTATAGTTTTGTATGGTAAATTAGCCTTATTATTATTGATATTTAAGAGGCAACAATCTGTTATTTTTCCAATAATAGTTGTGTCTACTTGGCATATAAAGTATTTTTCTTGTATAGGCTGTGTTTTGTTATCTTTATGTTCTTCATATAGTAGCTTTATGATGTTGGTGATATTATCTTCTAAGTCTTTAAAGTCCTGATATGTATAAAGATTTTCTATAGCGGCATCGCCTAAAGTTGCTTTCAGTATAGCTTGGTAAGTTTGTGTTTCTACACCCGTAGCGGTTAACACTACGAGGAAAGCTGTTATATATTTATTCATTTTTGTAGACGACACTATTTTACCGTTTTAAGTTTGTTTTCGTGTTCAATTAATATATGTACTCCACAATTAAGGAGCAAGAATAATGCCACAATTATAGCAGGAGTGGGGTAATATTGTATAAACCCTATAAGAAGCCCTATTATAATAAGTATAGCCCATAGCTTCCACCAGATGTTTTTCTTTAGAGTTTTGTTTCTTTTTATAGTAGTATAAAGGAAGAAAAGAGGTAGTGGGTTAAAGATAAAGATAAGCCCATTAGCATTAACACAAGGGTGTTCTGAGAAAATCATGACAGTGAGAATTATCCCTATAATGCCTGTAAAAATCATTAGAAAAGAGTCCCAAAGCGATATTGCTATTACTTTTTTTACTTCGATGAGATTAATAATAAAAGTTATAATGATAAAGATTATAACACAAATCATCGGTGATGGTATAAAGTTGTCGCTAAAGCTAAAATCTGTTGTGTTTGTTTTGTGTGGTATAACACGTAGGAGCTTATTAGTTTTGCTTACTAAAGGCTTACCATCGTATGTAGCAGAAGCAAAATCGTGCATAAGGTTATCGGGCAAGAATTGTTGCTCTTGCCTGTTGGTAGGCTTGTCAGCTTTTACTCCAAGCAGCATATCATCACCAAGTTGTGCCCATTTATCTACATTATTATAACGATGAATAATATTTCTGAAACTAACGTTTTCTATATTCCTGTTATATTTTACTTTACCATTAAGGTTGTCTATAATAAGATCTCTTGCCTTGCTTGTACAGTTATTGTAAAAGAAGTTATATCTATAGGTTATGTTTTCAGGTAAGGTGTTTTTTATAAGAGCCTGTAAAATGGCTTCTTTGTCTTTGTCAGAAATGTTAAGAATTTGTTCTGTTATGCCTCTGCCCTCGTAAGCATATTCTTTCATAAAGATATTCATCGGAACAATTCCCATTTGATAATCGGTCTTTCCTAAAACAAAGCGAGGGATAAAATGGGGCTGATTAAAAGAAAACATGCCATAGTTTACCACAATGTCGAAATTATCATCGTAGGCATAAGCGTTATCTTCTTTAAACCGTATAGCAGTATGTCCAAACAATGCCCATATCTCTTTGCCGGGGGAGCATGTTAGCAATGATATTTGTAAAGTCTTAGGATTAAGATGTGAAGGCTCTACAATAGGCGTTTCTGCCCATGCTTGTAAAGATGCAAGTAAACTAATAATAAATATGTAAACGTAGCGACTTCTCATATTATTTGCAAAGGTAATAGAAAAAAGGGATTTGCCAAAGAAAGCTTTAAAAAAACAAATTATGCGGGTGTGTTTCTATTAACACCAAAAATTTTTAATAACTTTGTACCCTGTATATATTATAACGTGTAAATAACAAGCAGTCATAAGCATAATGAAAAAGATAATAGTATCAATTGTGATAGGCCTGTCATCAATGGTGGCATTTGCCCAAAGTAGTACAAACTCCCCATATAGTAGGTTTGGATTAGGAACAATATCGCCACTATCTACAAGTTTTAATCGTGGAATGGCAGGTGTTGCTTATGGCTTTCATGAACAAAATCAGGTAAATTATCAAAATCCGGCTTCGTATGCTTCTGTCGATTCGCTTACGTTTTTGTTTGATGCAGGTTTAGGTTTACAGCTTACTAACTTTGAAGAGGGAGGTGTAAAACGAAGTGCACAGAATGCTAATTTTGAGTATGTTGTCTCGTCGTTTCGCCTTTTTAAGCATTTTGGTGTTAGCTTTGGGCTATTACCTTATACTAATATAGGTTATAATTATAGTATAACATCAAATGTGAATGATTCTCCAAGCACATCGTCTCCTGATGTTACTTATACTAATATATATAGTGGAAGTGGTGGTCTTCACCAGATATACTTAGGAGCGGGCTATTCGCCTTTATCTAATCTCTCTATAGGTTTTAATATTGCTTATCTTTGGGGAGATTTGCAGCATAGAATAGATAATACTTATAGTGAAGGAAGTATCAACACCTTGTCGAAGGTTTATAATACTACGGTTAGAAGTTATAAGGCAGACTTTGGTATACAGTATACTTTCCCTTTGAAAAATAAAGATGAGTTTACCTTTGGAGCTACATACTCTTTTGGACATAAGCTGAAAGGAAATCCAGAATGTTTATTAATATCAACTAATCCTCAGACAAGCGTTTCGGACAGTATTACTTATAGAGCAAATGGAGAACTTAAGTTGCCTCACGTCTTTGGAACAGGTATAATGTATAATCATCATAACAAGTTAAAAATGGGAGTTGATTATCAGTTTCAGAAATGGAGTAGCTTAGAAATGCCACAGCTTGTTGGTAAAGGAAAGGAAAGAAGGTATGATATGGTAAGAGATTTGTATAAGAATCGTCATAAAGTATCTCTTGGTGCAGACTATACTAATGGAGATCAATATAGTAAATATATTAATCGTATGCATTTTCGCGCAGGAGTTAGTTATGCAATGCCTTATTTTAAGATAAATGGTCATGATGGACCTAAAGAGTTTGCTGCTACTATTGGTGTAGGCTTACCTTTAACGAGTGGATATAGTCGTTATAGTATGCTTAATGTTAGTGCAGAGTGGGTTAATCAGAGTGTTATGGGAATGGTAAAGGAGAATATGTTTCGTATTAACGTATCTCTAACGTTTAATGAGCGTTGGTTTGCTAAGTTTAAGGTAGAATAAAGGATCGATGAAAAGCTCTTTCTGTTATTCTGTAGTTGTTATATTTGCCTTATTAGGTTCTTATGCTTTATTATGCTCATGTAATAAAGGACAGGAGCATATAGCCCCTGCTATACATCAACGGGACTCAGTAGCAGTAATGACTACTTATGGTGTAAATACTCTTATATCCGATTCAGGGGTTATAAAATACCGTATAGTAACAGAAGAGTGGGAGGTAAATCAAAATAAAAAGCCTTCACGATGGACTTTTAATAAAGGTATTTTGCTAACACAGTTTGATTTAAAGAAGCATGTAGTAGGATATATTCAGAGCGATACAGCAGTGTATTACGATGAGTTGCAGCGTTGGGAGCTTCGTGGGCGTGTACGTGTGCTTACTGCAAACGGACTTATTTTTAGAAGTAATCAGCTTACTTGGGACGAACGCGACCATCTTCTATGGTCGCATACTCATTCTTATTTGCGCACGCCGGATAAAGAAATGGAGGGCTCGTGGTTTAAGAGCGATGAGCAAATGATAGATTATGAAATTAGAAATCCAAAAGGCTGGAGTGTCTTTTCGGAGCCTAAAGATGATGGCGAGGCAACGACACCTACTCCTGCTTTTGCTCCTATAGATACTTTACATCGAGATAACTTTAAGGGTCCGGTGTATAATAAATAAAAAAACTAAAAAAGTGACTATAAACTCTATTATAGGAATTGTCATAACAATGGTGTTATCTGCATTTTTTTCAGGAATGGAGATAGCCTTTGTGGCAAGTAATCGTATGCTTGCCGAAATGGATAAAGAAAGGAATGGGTTAGCACAGAGATGTCTTTCTCAGTTCTATAAAAACCCAAATGGCTTTGTTTCTACTATGCTTGTAGGAAATAATATTGTTTTAGTTATATATGGTATCTTATTTGCAAAGATATTTGATGCCACATTATTTTCTTCTTTTGAGCCTGCTACACGCGTCTTTTGTGATACATTGTTATCAACAATGGTAATATTATTTACAGGCGAGTTTTTACCTAAGTCGTTATTTAAGAGTAATCCTAATCGTTTACTTACTTTTTTTGCGCCATTAGCTTATCTTTTTTTTATTATCCTTTGGCCCATAAGCAGGTTTGCTACTTTTATAGCAAAGATATTTTTGAGGCTGTTAGGTGTCAAAATGAATGAGGAGAGGAGTAGTGAAACCTTTTCAAAAGTGGATCTTGATTATCTTGTACAAAGTTCTATAGATAATGCAAAAAGCGAAGATGATATAGAAGAAGAGGTGAAGATATTTCAAAACGCTTTAGATTTTTCTGAAATAAAAGTACGCGACTGTATGGTTCCTCGTACAGAGATTAATGCAGTAGAGGAAAATTGTACAACAGAAGAGCTTTTGCAACGTTTCATAGAAAGTGGTAATTCTAAGATATTAGTTTATGTAGAAGATATAGATCATATAAAAGGTTATATTCATTCTTCAGAGCTTTTCCGTCATAAACAAAGTTGGCAGGAACATATTCTTGAAATGCCTTTTGTACCAGAAACAATGACTGCTCAAAATTTGATGAAGATTTTTCTACAACAGAAGAAAAGTTTAGGGGTGGTAGTTGATGAGTTTGGTGGTACAAGTGGTATAGTATCTTTAGAGGATATAGTAGAAGAGATCTTTGGAGATATAGAAGATGAGCATGATAATGCTAAGTATATAGCAAAAGATTTGGGTAATGGAGAGTATTTATTGTCGGCTCGTCTTGAGATAGATAAGGTGAATGATCTGTTTAATATTAATCTTCCAGAGAGTGATGAGTATATGACATTAAGCGGATTGCTTCTACATACATATCAAAGTTTTCCAAAATTAAATGAGGTAATAAAGGTGGATAATTATGAATTTCGTATTATAAAAAAGACAATGACAAAGATAGAACTTGTTAAATTAAAAGTATTATCTAAAGATTAAATACATCAGAAATTATGTTAATTGTATTTTTGTTTGTATTTTTGTAGGCAATTTTTAAAAATGATAATAATTAAGAAATAAAATAAATATATAAAATGGCAGTATTAGGTAAAATTAGAAGTAAAGGAACTTTACTTATGATCGTTATCGGCTTGGCTTTGCTTGGTTTTCTTGTAGAGGAAGGAGCACGATCTTGTTCCGGTTTGAAAAACGAGCAACGTTCGCAAGTAGGAGAAATTCTTGGTGAAAAGATTAGTAATCAGGATTTTCAGAAATTAATAGATGAATATCAGTCGGCTATTAAGCTAACTATGCAGCGTGATAACTTATCAGAACAAGAGCTTAATCAGGTAAAAGATCAGGTATGGCATCAGCTTGTTAGTAATCGTGTATTAGAGGCAGATGCTAAGAAGGTAGGATTAACAGTAACAGAGCAAGAAATACAGAATGTGCTCAGTGATGGTACTAATCCTGCTTTAGCGCAAACCCCTTTTGTAAATCAGCAGACGGGGCGTTTCGATGTTAATATATTAAAACAGTTTCTTGATAGTTATAATAAAGCAAAAGATACTAATTCTCCACAGTTAGAGCAGATGCAGAGCATTTACAACTATTGGTTGTTTGTAGAGAAGAATCTTCGTTCGCAGCTTCTTGGTCAGAAATATCAGAGCTTGCTTGCCTCTTGTGTGCTTTCTAATAAGGTTGAGGCTAAGTTAGCTTTTAAAGATAATAATGAAGAAGCTCAGATACAGCTTGCTACACTTCCTTATAGCAGTGTAAAAGATGCCGATATAAAAATATCTGATGATGATTTAAAGGCAAAGTATGATGAGCTAAAGGGTATGTTCCGTCAGGCAGTAGAAAGTCGTGATGTTAAGTATGTAGATGTTCAGATTAAGGCAAGTGCAGCCGATCGTAGAGCTATAATGAATAATATGAATAGTTTGCAAAAAGAATTATCTACAACTACCGATGTTTCTTCTGTTGTAAGTAAGAGTGGTAGCATAATACCTTATCTTGATGTTCCTGTAAGTAGTAAGGCTTATCAGCAATATCCTGACATAGCTTCTAAGATAGAAACTTTAGATGTAGGTACAACAGGAGTTACTGAAAACACTCAAGATAATACCTTAAATGTTATCCGTGTTCTTTCTAAAGAGCAATTGCCAGACTCTGTAGAGTTCCGTCAGATACAGGTTGTAGCAAACACTCCAGAAGAATCTAAGGTAAAGGCAGACTCTATACAAAAGGCTTTGGCAGGAGGAGCTGATTTTGTTACTATTGCTAAGCGTTATGGTCAGACAGGTGCAAAGGCATGGCTCACAGGTCAGCAATATGAATCTGCTCCAAGTATAGGACAGGATAATCGTACTTTTTTACTGTCATTGTTAAAGGGAGAGGTTAATGCTATCCAAAACGTAGCTTTGACACAAGGAAACGTTATTGTAGAAGTTCTTGAAAAACGAGCAATGACAACTAAGTCGGTTGCTGCAGTTATAAAGAAAGCTATTGATTTCTCAAAAGAAACTCGAGGTATAGCATATAATAAATTCTCTGAATTTGTAGCGAAAAGTACTACTTTAGCAGATCTTCAAAAGAATGCTGGTAGATATGGTTATTTAGTAAAGGACTTGAAAGGTATAACCACAGCAGAGCATTATGTGGCAGGTATCCGTGGCACACGAGATGCTTTGAAATGGATCTTTGAGGCTAAGCAAGGGGATATTTCACCTCTTTTTGAAGTAGGGGATAATGATCACATGTTGGTACTTGTTCTGAACGGGATTCATGAGCAGGGTTATCGTCCATGGAATGATGCTGAGGTGAAAGAAATTCTAAAGCGTGAAGTAATGAAAGATAAGAAAGCTGAAGTTCTAATGGCAAAATTAAAAGGTGTAAAGTCTATAGCTGCAGCTCAAGCTAAGGGAGCTAAAGTATCTATAGTTAACCAGATTACTTTTGCATCACCAGCATTTATTCAGTCGGTAGGTGCTGTTGAGCCAGCGCTTTCTGGTGCCGTAGCAGCTACAGAGCAAGGCAAGTTCTCTAAAAAACCAGTAAAGGGTAATGCTGGGGTATATGTTTTCCAAGTATTAAAGAAAGCTATGCGAGCAGGGTCTAAGTTTAATGAGGCACAGCTTGAGCAGCAGTTATCTCAGCAGTCAATGCAAATAGTAGGCGGTTTTATGCAGGATTTAGTGCTTAAAGCTCATGTTGTAGATAATCGCTATTTATTCTTCTAATATAAATAATTTACTGATATTATATAAAAAGAGCCGTTCTTATAACAAGAGCGGCTATTTTATTTTATAATTAAAGGTATACTTAAAAGCAAAGTTTCTGTTTAACAGAATACTAAGAGAAGTACGGTGTGGAAAAGTTAGTTTTACTGTAATAAAATAAGAGTTATTCAAAGTTTAGCTTAAATTTGGTATCTATGGGTTTATTTTATAATATTTTCTATCTAAGTTTTTTTTGTTTTTTTCTTATAGCTTTCACTATATAATATAATTTATATTGGTATCTTTGCAACAAATATCGTAGAATTAATAAAATAAGATAGCTACTATTAGTTAGTTGCAATTATTTTTAAAACAGAATAAATATATGAAAAAGTTTAGACTTGTGGATAACATTTTAGGCTGGGTGGCTTTTCTTATAGCTGCTTTTACCTATGTTTCCACTATCGAGCCAACGGCGAGCTTTTGGGATTGCCCTGAATTTATCACAACAGGTTACAAACTTGAGATAGGACATCCTCCTGGGGCTCCTTTTTTTGCAATAACAGCTAATCTTTTTTCACACTTTACCAGTGATCCTACGCAAGTGGCAAGAATGGTAAACACAATGAGTGCTTTGTTGTCAGCTACTTGTATTATGTTTCTTTTTTGGACTATTACTCACCTTACTCGTCGCCTTATAGTGCGTGAGAAAGGAAGTATTTCTTTGCCAAAACTTATTGCAATAGAAGCATCAGGGTTAGTAGGCGCTCTTATTTATACATGGAGTGATACTTTTTGGTTTTCTGCTGTAGAGGGTGAAGTATATGCTTACTCTTCGGCTTTCACAGCAGTAGTGTTTTGGCTTATACTTAAATGGGAGGATAATGCTGATAAGCCACATTCTGATAAATGGTTAGTACTTATAACTTATATGACAGGTCTATCTATTGGTGTTCATTTATTAAACCTTCTTTGTATACCTGCTATAGTTTTAGTATTCTATTATAAGAAATATCCAAATGCTAATCTTAAAGGCTCTCTTATAGCTTTGCTAATATCTATTATATTGGTTGCTGCTGTGCTTTATGGTGTTGTGCCGGGAATTATTACCGTAGGAGGTTGGTTTGAATTGTTCTTTACAAACACCTTGGGAATGCCTTTTAATACAGGTACTATTATTTATATTATTTTATTGATAGGTTCGTTTATTTGGGCTATTTATGAAACTTATCAAAATAGTAATGAGAAGCGTCAGAATATTGCTTTTTTAGTAGCTTTAGCTTTGATAGGTATTCCTTTTGTAGGTTTTGGTTGGAAGGCTTTTTTCACAGGCATTGTGATACTTGTAATAGTCTTTGGTGTATTGCATGTAAAGTGTAAAAGAACCATAGGTGGTAAAAATGGTAGAACACCTCTTATATCTTCTCGTATAAAAAACACAGCGTTGCTATGTATGTTGATGCTTATTATAGGCTATTCTTCATATGCATTAATAGTGATTAGATCTACAGCTAATCCGCCAATGGATCAAAATTCGCCAGAAGATATTTTTACTTTAGGAAGTTATTTGAGTAGAAATCAGTATGGTGATTATCCTTTGCTTTATGGTCAGGCTTATTCAAGTCAGCCTGCAGTAGCTGAAGATGGGCAGCATTACAAGTTTACAAAAGGTGCGCCTGTTTATGAGCGTAAGGAGAAAGCCTCACCTACGGAGAAGGATTCGTATTTTGTTGTCCGCACTAAAGATAAATTGCAATATTCACAGAATATGTTTTTTCCACGAATGTGGGATTATCAACATGCAGGACAATATGAGCAATGGATGGGAGGTATTACAGGTCATGATGTAGATGGTGTGAAGATGCCTACACAAGCAGAGAACATTCGCTTTTTTCTTTCATACCAGTGTAATTTCATGTACTGGAGGTATTTTATGTGGAACTTTGCCGGACGTCAAAATGATATACAGGGGAATGGCGAGCCTGAGCATGGTAATTGGATAACAGGTATACCATTTATAGATAATGCTTTGTATGGTAATCAAAGTTTGATGCCTGACGATTTGAAAGCGAACAAAGGTCATAATGTGTTCTATTGCTTACCTTTACTACTCGGATTAATCGGACTTTTTTGGCAAGCATGGCGTGGAAAACGTGGGATTCAACAATTTTGGGTAGTCTTCTTCCTGTTCTTTATGACAGGTTTAGCTATCGTATTATATCTTAATCAATATCCTGGGCAGCCACGTGAGCGTGACTATGCTTATGCAGGGTCATTCTATGCTTTTTCTATTTGGTGTGGTTTGGGTGTTGCAGCTTTATATGATTGGGCTAAAAAACTTAAAGTGCCTGCAGTAGTATCAGCAGCAGTTGTTAGTATAATATGTTTACTTGTTCCTATTCAAATGGTATCTCAAACATGGGACGACCACGACCGTTCAGGGCGTTATACTTGTAGAGATTTCGGACAAAATTATCTTAACTCACTACAAAAGAAAGGTAATCCTATAATATTTACTAATGGTGATAATGATACTTTCCCTTTATGGTATAATCAGGAGGTAGAAGGTGTGCGTACAGATGTACGTGTATGTAACTTAAATTATCTGCAGACAGATTGGTATATCGACCAGATGCGTCGTCCAGCTTATAACTCTCCAAGTGTGCCTATTAAATGGCGGCGTTTAGATTACGTAAGTGGGACTAACGAAATGATACCAATACAGCCAGGATTAAAGGAGCAGATAAAAGAGTTTTATCATCAAAATCCAGCAGAAGCGAAGAGGGTTTTTGGCAAAGATCCTTTTGAATTGAAGAATATTTTGAGGTATTGGGTACGTTCTAAAGATGATGAAACGCATGTTATTCCTACTGATACTATTTATATGACAATAGATAAAGAAGCGGTAAAACGTAGTGGAATGATGTTGCCTTCAGGCTCTATACCAGATAAGATGATTATTTCGTTAAAAGGTAAAGATGCTCTATATAAGAACGACTTGATGATGCTTGAGATGATTGCGAATACTAATTGGACTCGTCCTCTATATGTAGCAATTACTGTAGGAGGAGAAAATTTCATGAATCTTGGCGACAACTTCATACAAGAAGGTTTAGCTTATCGAATTACTCCATTTACAACTACAGAAAATAACGCAGGTAAGACGTTAAATATTCGCAATTATGATACAGAGAAAACGTATGATGCTGTTATGCATAAGTTTAAATGGGGCGGACTCTCTAATCCTCATTTCTATCTTGATGAAACTATTGCTCGTATGGCTTATACTCACCGACGTGAGGTAGGTCAGTTAGCTTTAAACCTTATAGCAGAAGGTAAAAAGGATAAGGCTTTGAAGGTTTTACAAAAGGTTGATAAAGAAATACCTTTTTCGGTAGTACCATGTGTGTATATGAGTGGTGCTGAAAGCTTAGCAAAAGCTTATTCTTTACTTGGAAAGAAAGCCAAAGCTACCCAAATATATGACAAGCTTTGGAAAAACTCTAAGCAGTACGTCAATTATTATATGAGTCTTAATAGTCGTTATTTTGATATGACGCAAGAGTCATGTAAGATGCATTTCCAAATAATGATGAACATTATTCAGGATAACAAAATGCTCAATTCTTCATGGGCAACGAAACATGCAAAAGAATTAAGTATGCTTATGCAAAACTTTGAGGCATTGGGTGGGGCTTTAAGAGCTTATGGTCAATAGGGAAACAGAGCAGAAATTATAGCCGAGGATAGTTTAAGATAAAGACTATCTCTCGGCTTTTCATTATTTAAATTGTTTATAAAAAAATAATATTATAAATGCTTATAGAACAACCAGCACGATGGCTTAGGCTTTTTTATCCTCATGCTTTATGGCGAATGGACAAGAAAGATCATTCTGTTTATATTACTTTCGATGATGGTCCAATACCAGAAGCAACACCATTCATTCTTGATGTGTTAGATGAGTTTGAAGCAAAAGCGATGTTTTTTGTAGTTGCTGATAATGTAGCAAAGTATCCAGAATTATTTGAAGAGATAAAAAAACGTGGACATATGGTAGGAAATCATACCTATCATCATTTAGGATCTTTTAAGCATTGGACTTTAACTTATGCTATAGATGTTACAAAGGCAGATGCTATAATAAAGTCGCCATATTTTCGTCCACCACATGGCATATTACGCCACACGTTATATTGGTGGATTAAGCAACATTACCGTGTAGTAATGTGGGATCTTGTTACACGTGATTATTCTAAATATCTTACTGCAAAAGATGTTGTAGACAATGTAAAAAGATATGCTCGCAACGGATCTATAATAACCTTTCATGACTCTTTAAAAAGTATTGATAAGCTAAAAACGGCTCTTCCAGAATCGTTGCAATGGCTTAAGGAACAAGGATATGAGTTTAAGCTGTTTCCTAAAGATCCTAAAGATACTTATAACTTTTAGCTGTAAAAAAAGTAGATGAATAGTTATAGGAATAGTTTCATATATAAGAGGAATTATAGATGTATGTTTTCTTATATGTTTATCTAAATTAAGACATTCTGTTTTGTTTTTATAATAATAAAGGGTAGTTGTCTCTTTCTAAAAAAACACTTATTTATATGCTTTCTTCTTATGTAATAAAACAAGAAGCCAAACTGTTAGGATTCTTTGCATGTGGTATGGCAAAGGCTTTACCTGTAGAAGAAAAGGTAGCAAAAGCATATAGAAAATGGATAGATAGTGGTAATGAAGCAG
This sequence comes from Prevotella amnii CRIS 21A-A, assembly GCF_000177355.1. Classification (NCBI taxonomy): domain Bacteria; kingdom Pseudomonadati; phylum Bacteroidota; class Bacteroidia; order Bacteroidales; family Prevotellaceae; genus Prevotella; species Prevotella amnii. Next base: position 10,271 of record NZ_ADFQ01000064.1, on the reverse strand, counting down.
GAATGTTATATATGGCAAATAATGTTGAGAAGCGATTAGACCCTCGTTTGCTTGTGCCCGGAGTAAAAACAATAATATCAGTAGCATTAAGCTATGCGCCTTCTAAAACTATTCCAGATACCGAATACCAAATATCAGTATATGCGCTTGGGCAGGACTATCACACATTGATGAAGGAGCGATTACGTGTTTTTGCAGAAAAGATCTTACCTGTGCCACTATCTGAAATAGGTGATAATGTTGTGAGATGTTTTTGTGATACAGCTCCCGTGTTAGAGCGTTATTGGGCTACTAAGGCGGGATTAGGCTGGATAGGTAAAAACCATCAACTTATCATACCACATGCAGGCTCAATGTTTTTCTTAGGAGAAGTATTTCTTCCCTTTGAAGTAGATATATACGATGAGCCTATAGAGGGTCGTTGTGGTAAATGTCATCGTTGTTTAGATGCTTGCCCTACTAAGGCTATTAGTGAAGATCCTGTATTTAAATCGGATAAATGCTTATCTTATCAGCTTATAGAAAATCGTGGGGAACTGTCTTCTGAGGCAAAAGAGGCTATGGGTAATACTATTTATGGCTGTGATAGGTGTCTTACTTCTTGCCCATGGAATCGTTTTTCTGTACCCACTACAGAGCCTAAATTGCAGCCAAAACCAGAACTTCTCATGATGACTAAGGAAGATTGGCATAATCTTACGGTAGAAGAGTATCGTAAGCTGTTTAAAGGATCTGCTGTAAAGCGTGTGAAGTTTGAAGGACTAAAGAGAAACATTGCAGCTAAAAACAATAAGTAAAAACGTCTGTTTAATATGTTTTTAGCCTCATTATTCGCCCTTAATCATTGTTAGTAACATCTTAAAGCGTTGTGGGGCATAAACAGAATGGCGTGCTCCTTGCGGTATAATAAAGCATTCTCCTTTCTTAATATTATAGGTAATACCTTCTACGTTTAGTGCCATTTCACCATCAACTACTTGTATAAAGGCATCAAAAGGTGCAGAATGTTCTGATAATCTCTGACCTATATCAAAACTAAATATGGTTATATTACCAGAGCTGTTATGCTCTAATTCTTTACTTACAATGCTTCCTTCTGCATAATTTATCATTTCACTAATAGTGAGAACCTTTGCTTTTTCTATCATCTTTGTTATTTATAATTTCTTTTTTTTAAAAAGAGTTTTTCTAATATTGTTATATGTACAATATTTGTGCCAGATGACTAAAAGCAACAAATGTTACTATTTTTTATGTAAGATGAACGATGCAAATGGGTGATGGCTTATTCTTTTTGGGCAAATGTTTGATAAACAAGATAAAACCCATTGCCATTGATAGTAAAACTATTAGCTAAAGCTTCATTTAACGTACCTTGCCAAAACTGCTTCATTGGGTAAATATCCCATTTAAGTCCTTCTGATTTTAGAGAAGTGCAAGAGCAATTAAAAACGCTTACTTGCTGTTTAGGTAAAGAGCTGAATGTATGTTCACCATTAGAAGTATGAAAATATCCATAGTCAGTTATCATTGTTGGTATAATTCCTAATTCTTTATAATAATACATCATTAACGAAATATTACCTATGGTGTGATCTTCTCGTTTACCAGTAGCACCTATGTAACAAAATCGAGGTAGCTGTTTACCAACATGTTCTTTGTCTATATGTGCAAGAGCATATCGAGTAGCTTTTGTCAGATCGTTTTCTTCTTGTTCTTCTATTTGGTGATAAATATCAGAAAAGCGTTGTTTTAAAGTGTTGTTTATAGAGTCGCCATCTCCTATAATAGCAGTTGGTGTAATGTTAAGTTTTAAGAGGTTAGCTAAAGCACCATCACAAACAAAAAGTTTTTTAGCTTGTCTTAATATTTTTATGGGTAAAGAATGCTGTGGGAAATCGCCTGCAGCGAGTATTACAGCATCATAATATATAGGGAAATTATTTATAATATCGTTCATTATATTATTTTTCTTTTTTATTTTTATGGTATTCTGCTTTCCATTTTCTATATCCTATAATAGCTAATATAACATAAAGAGCATATAATCCAGCAGTAAAAGGTATATCTTTATAGGCATAAAGCACAGCTAATTCTATATCTGCTATTATCCAAAACAGCCATTGTTCTATATACTTTTTTGATAAAGCCCAAAGCCCTAAAATACTAACAGCATTACCAAAGCTATCGTAAAGAGGTACGTTAGAATTGGTAAAATGTACTAAAACTGTATAAAGAACAAACCATAGTGCTATAAAAATTACAATAAGAGGTATTAGATAGCGACGTGGTAAATGAGTTATAGCCAGTTTTTTTTGTTTTTCTTTATTAGAAAATTTCCAATAAAGGAATCCATAAAGTCCAGCAATAATATAGTAGACCTGCATTCCAAAATCAGCATAAAGCTGTGCTTCATAGTATACGACGAGATATATTATGGGCATAACGATACCTGTAAGCCATAACCAGATGCTTGCTTTATATTCCTGATAAATATATATTAAACCCACCACAGTCCCTATTATCTCAAGTTTTTGATAGTCGGTAAAGAAACTGTGGAGGGTGTTTAAGATTTCTGTCATGTATGTATAACAATGAGAAATTTTATTAGAACTTCAGAGTTATGTTAGCCATAAAGTTGAATCCTGCCATAGGTACGAATCCTATTTGGGTATAACGATTATCGTTTGTATTATTATGATTTTCGCTTTTCAATATAGAGGTATAAACCCAGCCTGATGCAGCATAATGCTTATTGAATATGTTGTTAAAATAATTGCTAAGAACAATCTCTTTTAATCCAAAAGATTTACGATGGAAACGGAACGTATAACTAACGTTTACGTTAGTCTGGCTATAACAAGGTAATGAGCGTGTAATATTCTCTGTGTTATCAAGATATTGACGGCTCACAAAGTTAGTATGCCAAGTGGCTTTAAAACCTTTATAATGGGCATCTATAAAACCATTTAAGATAGCTGATGGTGAGAAAGCAAGGGTAGAATTATTATAATGTATTTTTTCAAAGCTATTTTCATAATCAACACTTGCCATTTCATCAAAATTTTTTATTTTATTTTTACTTAAAGCAGCATTACCTTCTATAGATAACCATGATAAAGGTTGTACACCAGCCTCAAGCTCTACACCCATACGATAACTTCGCTTAATATTGGTAGTTAGATTTTCGCCAATGTCGCTTTGTTCACCTGTTTGTACAAACTGGTTGTGGTACCACATACCGTAGAAGTTAGCTCCTGCATGCCATATATTTGCCTGATATTGGTAGCCAAGTTCTAAATCGAGTAATTGTTCTGGCTTAGGAGCAGGATACTTACCATTATTTGTAAAGTTGTTACGCTCAGGCTCACGATGTGCCCATGCTAAAGAGGTATATGCTTTATGCCCCTTTTTATAATAGCTTAAACCTATTTTTGGGTTAAGGAAATGGTATTGTTTATCAATGTTTATATTCTGGTTAATGTATCCACCTTTTTCTTTATTTTTATAAAACTTATCATTGACACCATCAGATGTGTAGTTTACGTAGCGGTATTGTACATCAGTGAAAACATTTAAAAAGTTGTTAAAATGGTAGCTTGCCTTAATGTAAGCACTATTGTCTTGCTTAAATGCCTTTGAGTCGTAATATTTATAGTCTACACCATTTGGGCGAAACTTGGCATCAAGTTCCTCATTACCTATATAAGTAAGGTAACCAAAGTGGTTGCAATGAAATTGTTGAAGGTTAATTCCTCCAAGAATATCCCACTTATCGTCTTTATAATTGTTAGTATATACTAAACTATATGTATATTGTTGTAAGCCCTTTCTTCGTACAAAGTCAGATTTCTTTACCTCTTTTCCGTCTGCACCTGTAAAGGTTAATCCAAAATACTTTAGTTTCTTATTCTCTTTAAACTCGTTATAATATCCATAACCATAAGTATAGTGTATTGCTAAGCGATGGCTCCAGTTGTTATTTGGTTTGTATGAAAAAGAGAGAATATTATGGTTTTGATAAAAGTTATCCGTAGTTTTATCCCAATAAGAGCCATCACGCATTTTATAACGATAAGTTTTATAATTGCCATCGGCATCTTTTTCAAACTTTCCATCTTTACCCTTTATTAAGTTTTCATACAAGGTGTTATATTTACCTAAGCCATTCTTGTACATATCTTTATATGTGGTAATTCCTGTACGTTCTTTATAGCTGCCATCTATTAAACTTCCATCACCATTACCTGCTGTTACACCGTTCCAAGCCTGACCAGTTTTTTCAAAATTGCCAATGTTTTTATAGCTTATGCGCAGCCTGTCATTAGGAAGCCACGTTAATCCTCCATAATAAGAACCAGACCTTCCAGCTGTGCCGTGAACAAAACCTTTTGTTCCTGTTTCGTGATATGCCCCATCGAAGATAAATTTGTTTCCTAACAAGCCTGTAGAAAAATTAGTTCCTACAGAATAAGTGTTATAAGACCCATACGAAGTACTTAACTCTAAAGAAGGAACTAACAGTGGGGAAGCTGTAGCTAAAGAGATAGAACCTCCAAAGGCACCATCACCATTTGTAGAAGTTCCTATACCACGCTGTATCTGTACACTACCTAAAAGTGTGGCATACGAATTCATGTTAGCCCAAAAAATAGCTTGATCCTCTGGTGAATTGAGCGAAATGCCATCTAAAGTGACATTTATCCTACTTGCTCCTGCGCCTCTCATGCGCATATATACAGAACCAGTACCTAACCCATTTTCACCCCAAGCTATAATGCCAGGAGTACGAGCAAAGAGAAAAGGAAGCTCTTTACCTTGTTTACTAAAACTTTCTAACTCACTTTTCTTAATATTAGCTACAGCGTAAGGCGCATTCTTTGTTACTCTTACACCGGCAACAACTACTTCGTCGAGCTGTCTACTCTTTAAAGTATCAATCCTGTTTTGTGCCATGAGTCCGCTAACACAAGTAAGTGTGCTAACTAAAAATACCATTCTTTTCATGAATGTAATTTATATTATAATTTAACATTAAAGGGGAAAATGTCCCTACGACGGCATTACCCGTATCAGGTTTATGGGTATAATCTCAGCAAGCCTACACAGGCAAGCACCCCTTAGTTTTATATTTTAAAACCAAGTACAAAGTTAATACTCTTTTTCCGAAAAGCCAAAGAAACGTTAAATAAAATATGTAGAAGATGATTTATAGACTATATACTTAGTATAATCTTATAAATAATACCAGTGTATGTGGCATACACTACTTGTGTAGATGACGTACACCAGTAGTGTAGATGATATACACCAATAGTGTAGATGATGTACATTACTAATATATATGGTACACATTAACAATATGTACCATATACCGAAATGAAAAAAATATTTTCTAAAAAACTTATTGTATAACTAACTTTGATATATTAAAGCCATGAAAAGGCTTTTTTGTAATAAAAACAATATTATATATGTCTTATATTTATTGTTATTTTAGGCGTATCCATGTAGTATTACGTCCTAAAAGGGAAAAACCTATAAATCCCCTTACAACTAAATCGCCATTACTTTTCCTTGTAATCTTGCAGCTATAAGTTTTACCATTTTCAGGATCATATATCTTACCATTGTTCCATACGTCGTTATTTGCATATTTAAAGCCTGTAAGGATTATTTTACCTGCTAATTTCTTTGTACGTTCAGATTTTACAGGATTATTCTTATCTAAAGCATTCTTAGTTATGCTCCAAATGAGCTTGCCGTAATATGTGTTGCCACTCTTTGCTATAGCTATTTTAGCTTTACCGCCTTCGGTTAGATAAGTACCAATGAGTTTGTCTGCTATTGTGGTCTGACCCATTACATTGCAAGTTATTACAAAGAAAAGGCAGAACATAAAATACATCTTCTTCATTCTTATTTGTTTTTGTTTGTTTGAAAGTACATACAAAAGTAATAATTTTTTTCGTAATATCTATGATTTTATATAATAATATTACTTTTTCATATTAAGACATATAACTTAAAGAAAATGCTCCTGAAAGGATAAAATATTTAATAGTTTTGTAAAATACTGATTAAAAGTATAAGTAAATGGCATTAAATAGGAATAGCATGGAAATATAGAAATTGTACTGTAAATGTATTATTTGTTTTTTTTAACGTTACGTGGTAACATTTGTTATAAGCTGATATTTTGCTAAATTATACCTTTGTGATACTATTTTTAAACAGTTTAGTAGTATGATAAATAAAATGAAAGACCATCTTCCTTCTATCGAAATAGAAAGAATGAAGAGCTTATTAGACATTGAAGAGAAATACGAACAGGGTAAAATAACTTTAGAAGAGGGGCGTGAAAGGCTCAGAAACGAAGTAGGTAAAATATATCCCTATCATATTGCCTATATGGAACAGACTTTAAAAGAAGGCAATGAAGATGAATGTGTGCGTGTAGATATGCATAAAGTATTAGAGCTTTTAGAAGGTTTTATGGAGAACAAACGCCCCGAATTAGCTGAGGATCACCCTTTGGCTCATTATTACAAAGAAAATGATGAGATGAGAAAGTTGCTCTTAAAGGTAGAAGATTTAGTGCAATATCCACTTATAAAAAACCAGTGGTTAGAGTTATATGATGATATAAAGCAATATCCTATACACTATAAACGTAAGCAAAATCAGCTATATCCTTTACTTGAGAAGAAGGGGTTTGATCGTCCTACTACAACTATGTGGACTTTTGATGACATAATAAGTGATGAGATTCGTAGTTCAGAACAATTGTTAGAAGCTACAGATGAAGATGCCTTTATAGCTAAACAGCATGATTTGATAGTTCATGCACGAGATTTGATGGAGAAAGAAGAAACTATTTTATATCCTACTGCACTTGCTCTTATCACAAAAGATGAATTTGAAGATATGAAAATAGGAGATCAAGAGATAGGATTTGCTTTTATTAATGTTACTTCGCCAAAACCAGAACCACTTAAAAATACTGCTGCAAAAGAATCATTTGCTACCGATTTACAGAATCTGCTCTCTAAATATGGTTATGGGGTAGGTGAAAATGAAGAGCTTAATGTTACAACAGGCAAGCTGACTTTAAAGCAAATAAATCTTATCTACAAACATCTTCCCATAGATATTTCTTTTGTAGATGAAAACGAATTAGTGAAATTTTATTCTGATACTAATCATCGTATATTTCCTCGTTCTAAGAATGTTATAGGTAGAGAAGTTACTAATTGCCACCCACGAAAGAGTGTACACATAGTAAAGGAAATAGTAGATAAGTTTCGTAAAGGTGAGCAAGATTATGCAGAGTTCTGGATAAATAAGCCTGATGTGTTTATATACATACATTATACGGCAGTGAGAGATGAAAAGGGCAAATTTTGTGGAGTACTTGAAATGATGCAAGATTGTACCCATATTCGTAGTTTAACAGGTTCGCAAACTTTGCTAACATGGGCAGGAGAAGAGGAAAAAAGCTCTACTTCAGAAGAAAAGGTAACAACAAAAGATGTAGTAAAAGGTATAGAAATTACTCCAGAAACTAAGCTAAAAGATATTTTTGAAATATATCCTATGGTGAAAAAAGAGCTTGCCAAGCGTTATCCCTCTTTTAAAATGCTTAATAGCCCGTTAGGGAAAATAATGCTAAAACGTGCTACTATACAGTTGGCTGGTGAGAGGTCTGGGTTGGGAGTTGATAGAATGATAAAACTAATAAAAGATATTATCACAAGTTTATAGATATATTTTCTATGTAAAATATAAAGCAAAAGGTAGCTCTTCTTACTTTTAAAGATTAGCTACCTTTTGTAAAGAAAATATATAAAATATGTGTGTCTATTCTTTATTGGCACGTTTACGCTCGTTGTGATCAAGAATAATCTTGCGCATACGAATATTCTTAGGAGTAACTTCTACATATTCATCTGCTTTAATATATTCCAGACATTCTTCTAAACTCATTACAGTTTTTGGAATAACACGAGCTTTTTCATCTGAACCAGAAGCACGGACGTTAGTAAGCTGTTTGGCTTTTGTTACGTTTACTACTAAATCGTTATCGTGTACATGCTCTCCAACTACTTCTCCGCCATAAACTTCTTCTCCAGAATCGATGAAAAATTTACCACGATCTTGCAGCTTGTCTATAGCATAGGCAAAAGCAGTACCTGCCTCAAGGGCAATCATAGAGCCATTTGTTCGACGAGTTATCTCACCCTTAAAGGGCTGATACTCTTTATAACGATGAGCCATAATAGCCTCGCCCTGACTTGCTGTAAGAACATTGGTTCGTAAACCGATAATGCCACGAGATGGTATTTCAAAAGTAATATTAACGCGATCTCCTTCTGCGTCCATACCTAATAAATCTCCTTTGCGGCGTGTTACCATATCTATCATCTTACTCGAGAAGTCAGATGGTACATTGATAGTAAGCTCTTCTATAGGTTCACATTTTTGCCCATTTATTTCTTTATAGATAACCTGTGGCTGACCAACCTGAAGCTCATAGCCTTCCCTGCGCATAGTTTCAATAAGAACAGAAAGATGTAGCACTCCTCGTCCACTAACTATCCATTTATCTGTACTATTTTCAAAGCTACGAACACGAAGAGCAAGATTTTTTTCTAACTCTTTCTCTAAGCGCTCATTAATATGGCGTGATGTGCAGAATTTTCCTTCTTTACCAAAGAAAGGAGAGTCGTTGATAGTAAAAAGCATGCTCATAGTAGGTTCATCAACAGCGATAGGAGGTAAAGCCTCTGGATTGTCAAAATCGGCAATGGTATCGCCTATCTCAAAGTTTTCTAACCCTATAACAGCACAAATATCACCACTTGTTACAACATCTGTCTTAACATGCCCCATTCCCTCAAAGGTATGTAGCTCTTTTATTTTTGTTCGCTCTTTAGAGCCATCACGATGGCATATAGTGATATTTTGCCCGTTCTTTAAGCTGCCACGGTGAATACGACCAACGGCAATACGACCAGTATATGAAGAATAATCAAGCGAAGTAATGAGCATCTGTGGTGTTCCTTCTAATAACTTAGGAGCAGGGATAGCCTCTACAATTAAGTCGAGTAAGTATTCTATATTATCTGTAGGTTGTTTCCAACTTTTAGCCATCCAACCATTTTTAGCAGAACCATATACAACAGGAAAATTAAGTTGTTCTTCTGTTGCATTAAGATCGCACATAAGATCGAATACCATTTCGTAAACTTCTTCTGGACGACAGTTAGGTTTGTCCACTTTGTTTATTACTACAACAGGTTTTAACCCTATTTCTAAAGCTTTTTGAAGCACAAAACGTGTTTGTGGCATAGGACCCTCAAAAGCATCAACAAGGAGCAAACAGCCGTCTGCCATGTTTAAAACTCGTTCTACCTCACCACCAAAGTCGGAGTGACCAGGAGTGTCGAGAATATTTATTTTAGTTCCTTTCCAATTAATACTAACATTCTTTGAAAGAATAGTAATGCCTCGTTCTCGTTCCAAATCATTAGAGTCGAGTACTTCGTCGCTGTTGTTTTGTCCATCACGGAATAACTTTCCAGCGAGCATCATTTTATCAACCAAAGTGGTTTTACCATGGTCAACGTGCGCAATAACTGCGATGTTACGAATATCTTGCATGAATTTACCTTAAAAAGATTTTTCTTTAAAATCAGATGCAAAAGTACAAATAAAAAGTTGGAAACGTTTGCTATATGCATAAAAAGTTGTACCTTTGCATCGCTTTTTCGGAAAATCCGATGCATTTGATATTGTACCCCGCTGTGATTAATGACGGTAACGCAATAGAAAAATGTAATTGCAACAAACAATTAATCCATTTTAAGACAATGTATTTAAACAAAGAAAAAAAGCAAGAAATCTTTGAACAGTATGGTAAAGCACAAAAAGTAACTGATACAGGTTCAGCAGAAAGCCAAATCGCTCTTTTCTCTTATCGTATTAAAAACTTAACAGAGCATGTTAAGAAAAATCGTAAAGACCATGTTACTACTCGTTCTATAACTCGTTTAGTAGGTAAGCGTCGTGCTCTTTTGAATTATTTGTATAAGATAGACATTGAGCGTTACCGTGCTATTGTAAAAGCTTTAGGTCTTCGTAAGTAAGATATTTGCTAAGAGATAAAAGAGGTTAGGATATGTTTCTAACCTCTTTTTTTTTTGTTCTTATTTTATATAAAATAGTTATCAGCCTAAGTTTGTTTAGGCTAAAATTATGATATATATATT